>WTKN01000046.1:6949-12666 GCA_011524395.1 Moorena sp. SS36440bin_2 | reverse complement strand
CTGATAGCTGATAGCTGATAGCTGATAGCTGATAGCTGATAGCTAATAGCTGATATAAAATTCATCATTTTTGGACGCAAATCAACTATTTATTTCTATATATTAAGTTTTAAAAAATCTCTTAAACTCTTATGATTAGCCTGGTATGACCTAAAAACTTTATAGACGCAAGCTTCTGATTTAGGTCTAATCAATCATTAAATAATATTGAATTTTTTTTCCAATATTTAAAAATGAAAATTACAGGACTAGACAATTAAAAGTCTAATCCTATCTCTAATCTCATCGCAGTTTACCTAAACTCATCCTAGTCAAGGAGTAAATCAAATGAGTAAGATCAAAATATCTGAACTACATGCTGCTGGCTCTGAACTGTTTCATGATTCTGAAAGCTTTCTAAATGAGCTAACTGATGAACAAGAAATAGATTCTGTATTGGGGGGATTTCGTATACACCCATTCAGCAAACGACCAATCACTTTACTAATTAAAACCTTCCCAACCAAAACCTTCCCAATCAAAACCTTCCCAATCATTCGTACCAGAAGACAAAAAAACACTAACATGGTGTTGCTAAATTAGAGTAATATTAATGGGTAATTGTACCATAATTACCCATTAATACGACCTAATTAACCGACAATCCTATAGGGTATCACCTGTCAGTTTATTGATAAACCCCCCAAACTTAATTTTAGTTTAGGGGGTATTTTATTTTATAGTTTATATCAGTGCTATAAGGGAATAGGGAACAGGGAACAGGGAACAGGGAAAAGAGAAGAGGTAACAGGGCAAAAATTATGTGTACCTCATTAAAATAAAAAATGCTATACTCCCTGAGTAAACTAATGCGCTAAGCGAACAGCTATCAGCTATCAGCTGAATTTTCTACAGGATTACTTTGGCTTTGCTCCTGTAACCAATTCTGAAATAGGGATTCTAAAATTGCCTCTCTAACTGATTCACTTAGTTCCGTTGGAAACCACTTCTCAACTCTGAGAATGTGATAGCCAAGTTTAGTTTGAATCGGTCCGATCACTTCCCCTTCTTTAGCGTCATGAATTTTTTTAGCAATGTCTTGGGAAAGTTCTACTAGAAAGCGAATCCCCACAAAACCGCCATTGTCTTGAGACTGTTTCCCCTTCGAGTGTTCCAGTGCTAAAGCACAGAAAGAAGCGTTGTCATAGCGGAGTGCTTTAACAATTTTCAAAGCCTGGGCTAGGTCAAGCACAAGAATTTGAGAGAGGGCTACTCGTCTATAGTTTTCGCGATTGCTAAGATAATCGCTATCGACAGCTCCTCCAAACAGATGCTCTTTTAATTTTTTCGTCAACAGCTGGACTTTAATTCCTTCAGACCACTCTTCTACAGTAATCCTCTGCTGAGAAAACCAACTATTGGTTTCAGTAACTCCTAGCAACTTGTGCTCTACACGAAAAGCATCTCCAGCCGCTTGCCATTCCTGATCGGAAACGGTAATACTAAATTCCTCACACAGATCCAAAATCAAAGCATCTTGTTCAGCTGAGGTAGCAATGTCAGCAAATTTTCTGGAACGACGCAGGTAAGTAATAATATCTGCATCCGTGACTGGAGAAGTTTCTACTACTACCGGTTTTTCTAAGATTTCTGTCATTTGTGTCATGGTTTTTTGTGATTAATCAATTATGAATAACAACAGGATCACGTTGGTAAATTAAGTGTTCAGGTGGAATTTCTTCAATATTGATGCGGTTGCGATGTAAATCGCCATAGAGATTGAGATAGTCTAGTTCAGCCTGGGTTAGTTTGCCTTTTTGAATGCCTTTAATCGCTGCATCAACTTCTTCACGACAAGTCAAACCTGCCAAAGCAATATCCACACAGTTCTGACTTAAAGAGTAGCGATATAAATCTGGTACTGAAGGTATCCAGCAGTCTTCTGGTAGATCCTCCGGGGGAGTCCAAAGAACACTCTGCATTCCAGCTGACTTAAACGTCACAATACCCTGTCGCTGGGGGTCTTCGGGAGCTAGATCCGCAAAGACCTTTTGCTGAGCAGTGCGGTGAGCAACATTATGGCGAACCATGGCCACATCTAATAAAGGGCTATTTAGCCACTTTCGGGCAAGATCGTGGTCGTGGAATGAGGCACCAATATAGCGCACAGCACCCATTTTTTTGAGACGTTCTGAGGTTTCAAATACTCTTTCTATGGTGCGTTGATACACTGTATTGGGACCGCGTAGATCGTTAGAGATATTCAAGCATTTCTCGAAATTATCCCCATTGTCAGCATCAATCCAACCCCAAAAAAATATATCAATGTAGTCAATTCCCAAGTCTACAAACTGATCGTATAGATAAGTCAATATGGCATCGGGATTCCTGGTCATGTAAGTTACCGTTGCCAGAACGACCTGCTCTCTAACTGAGGAACCCCGTCCACAAAGCTGGCGCAGCGCCCCAGCCATAGAACTGTAGAGATAGTGATGTAGATCGCTGGAGTAGAAGAAGTAGTTGATTCCTTGGTCAAAGGCGTAGAGAGTATCCTCACTAGAAATGTGTCCCCCACCACCCAATCCCAGACAGCTCACGGTTAAGTCAGTGCGTCCCAGTTTGCGGTAAAAAGGCAAATCTGACTTTGGGAATTTAACTCTAGCAGAAACCGTGTCTTTAGCAGGGGATGGGGTGAGGGTGGTTGTCAGATCAGTTAGCTTCATAAATCTAAGGGAGTATAGATGTCTTCAGATTCGGAATTTAAGTAACACTGCTGCAATTCAATCTCCAACAAAGAGAACTGTTGGAGAATTGCTGCCATGCGAGCTTCTGGAGAATCGTCCCCTTTGTGGTGAGCTTCTAATAAGCCATTAGCAACAATTTGACAGCGGTTCATACCGAAACTTTCTTGGTCAGCAAATTTGTGGTCTGGTTCTTCCGCTAACCCCAATCCTGGCGCTAGGAATTTGGTGAACAGGGGTACTTCTGGCTTAAAATGGGATTGGTGTTGTGTATAAATATTCTGAAGCACTAACCGCACTGCTTCATAGTAGTTGTTGTCAAAGTAGAGTACTCCTGAGTCGTAGCGGTTGTAATCCTCAGGATGATAGAGAACCTTAAAAGAGAATGGCACCGAGATTTGATTTAACTGTTGCGTCAGGCTACCCATTACCGCCACTGCACCTTCAGCGGTTAAATTGAAGTAAATGCGGACAATTTCTCCTTCACTACCTGGATTCCCATAGTCATAGGCACCCAGATTACCAACTGCCATATAGAATCCGTTTTGTACCAGATTCGGAGGTAGCAACACCGCAACGTCGTCCCCAACAGCGGGAGATTGTGCTTCTGGTTGTAAATGCTCCTTCGGCTCGATATGTAGAGTTAAACCCCCCTTATTTACTGCCAGGGTGCCATCACTTTCTTGCCTTAGCACCAGCCAATCGGGGTCAAAGTAGCCTTCACCAGTATTGCTTTCATCTAATCGTTGGTAAAATTTTAAATCTATCCCCAGGTAAGTATTGTTTTCTAAATTTTGATGCAGTGTCAGGTCATCTGAATCGCCATTGAGGGCTAGATCATCTTTTAGAGAACCATTGTAGTAAAGTCCGTATAGAAAACTCCGCAGTTGCAAACTCAGATACTTTTTTTGCAAGTTTAAGGGCAATTGCCCAAAACGTTCTACTACCTCAGCTGGAAGATCCAAGGGTTTGTAATCTTGATGGCGAATAGAGAAGTTGGACTCCTGGATCTCAAGCTGCTTGACCATGTCTTCTAGGGCAGTTCGCAGCTGTTCAGATACAGCATCTGGCAGTTGATTTGGTAGTGATTCAAGTAATTGCATAGTTTTGTGGTTTTAAAATTGTTATTTGTTATAGGAAAGGGAACAGGGAGCAGGGAGTAGGGAGTAGGGAGTAGGGAGTAGGGAGTAGGGAGTAGGGAGTAGGAATAAAAATTATCACACTTCATTTAGGTACCCTATCTATTGTTTTTTATCCTAATGAGGTAGACATGTTTTTTTACTTCTTCTCTATTCCCTGTTCCCTGTTCCCTGTTCCCTGTTCCCTGTTCCCTACCGACTTTAAACTTGGTGCAAGATCTGATTAAGACCAATTAGTTCTGATTCTGAGATACCAAAAACTGTTTGGATGGATGCTTCTGGACGGCATAACAAGCTCTTGGCTACTTGAAGCATACAAATTCCTGTATTACCAAAGGATTTCTGGTACTCAATTATTGACTGGATGGTTTGAATCAAGGCTAGACCAGAAAATTGCATCACTCGCTGCAAAAAATTAGGGTAGCGCTCTAAAATTTCAGGAAAGCGATCGCAATAACTCCGAATCAGGGCAGCTATGGAAGGTTGGATTTGTTCCAGGGGAGTCATCGCTAGATTCAATGCTTCTTCGATATCAATCGACTTACTCACCGCTAGACTACTTAGCCAAATGGTCAGGTAACTGGTGATAATTGAACCTAAATCAAAGGCTGGGTCTCCCCAACTAGAGCGCTCCCAGTCAATTAATCTAAGTCCAACGATGCCATCTGACTCTGGGGCTGACGTTGCTTGCTCCCAATCATTGGGTAAAAGGATATTGTTCAATTTCAGGTCATTGTGAACCAGACAACAAGGATCTAAAGTATCACTTAGTTTAGCGATCGCTTTTCCGAGGCTATCGTAGCGCTGATACAGGGCAAAGAATTTGAGACCATCTGCGGGTACTTGACTAAATATTTCCGGACCAATCCGTTCCAAATCCTTGGTCAGATTCTGAGCCTGATCCGGGGATGGAGCTGCTGATTTTTCCGAGAAAAAGTCCTGATAGTCCTGACTATCTAAGGTTGCACGATGAATACTAGCTACCATTGCTCCAATTGAGCTAGCGATCGCATTGGGAAAGACATTCTCTTTACCGTAGAACTCGCTTAGGTCTTGATAGTCACTTAGGTAGTTAAAAACAATAATCGAATTATCTGGATCGAAATGGAGTACCTCAGGTAGCCAAGACCCCAGGTGAGTCACCTCTGGGAATTGTCGTAAAAACTCTTGAGAGCGCCATTCCTTCACAAACTCACCTACAGTTTCACCGTCTTGGTCATAAGGCTCTTGTTTAACTAGGAGCTTACGACCTTCTGGCAAGGTCAGGAGCAAATTAAAGTTCTTGGCAGGCTTGGGCTCAATCTTACCCAGATCTTTTTCCTGTTCAGTACAAATTCCCTGCTCAATCAGGTACTCGAAAACATTTTTAGAACTTAATAAAAATGCCATAGTATTTTTGAAATAAAAAATTAACAAAAAAAATAATGACTGACGTAGCGTGGCTAAAAGCCAACGGATGACAGCACCTCAAGTAGCGTGGCACAGGCTTCGACGCTGGGAGGTAGAGCATTAGCTGACACCATCATTAATTATCAATATTTAGTTATTCAGCCCAAAAAGTCAATAGTATTAGCGTTACTTTTTGGACGTAACGTCTTGATTAAAGTCTTATAGTTGGGGATTTTTGCAAATACTCAATCGGAGCCACAAGGACTCCGACTGAGCTTAAATATTGCACCTTTGTCGCTAAGCCCTACACTAAAGCCTGGCGGTAGTTTTAACAAGCAGCTAACCGATAAATTCCATTAAAGTAGATGGATCCCCCCTAACCCCCCTTAAAAAAGGCAGGAAACTGAAATCATAATGTGGCCACCATTGATTCCTAGGTCAGAGGACTTTATTGATCAGCCAGGGATTT
>WTKN01000046.1:0-6849 GCA_011524395.1 Moorena sp. SS36440bin_2 | reverse complement strand
GGACGCAGTTCAGCGATTTTAATACTAGACATTTTGATTTCTCCTTACTTTCAGATTTCAGATGTTAGTTAGTTAGCAAGCTAACTGATTAAGTTAATTATCGTGTTTTTCAAAATAAAAGTCAAGGATTTTTACGGTTTAATTAAGACGTTATTAAAGTAAAAATTAGACATATAATAATGACTTTACTCTTTAGTAGAGTAGCCAGAAAAAATACCATTAATTATGTCTAAAATTGAGTAACCTTAATCTATTAAATAGATATTGTTTATGGTTATGTCAAGGTGTTATAGTTAGCTACCTGTAGGGTGGGCAACACCTTGGCCACCCTACCCATGGATTCTGTACGTAAGTCCTGTAAGTTGTAAAATCTGCAAAGTCCATAAAAATAGACTGAAATCATAATGTGGCCAACATTGATTATGTGGCCACCATTGATTCCTAGGTCAGAGGACTTTATTGATCAGCCAGGGATTTAAACCCTGGCTGACTACTGACATTACTGAAAAATATCAGTTACAACTTACTTCGTAAAGCTCCAAATACCTTTAATTACCGAATTTAGTGCTTACGACGGCGGCCTCCATTAACATTCGCAGTAATAGAATGGATATTGGTAATGTTAACCTGAGTTTTTACATTGGTAACTACACCAGTGTTTACGTTACCAGCACCTTTGCGGCGTCCTCCTCCTAAAACCATGTCCATTTCCTGACCATCGCTTAGCTCATTGAGGAAGCTTTCGGAATCTTGGAATAGCTCAGAACCAGCAGGACGCAGTTCAGCGATTTTAATACTAGACATTTTGATTTCTCCTTACTTTCAGACTTCAGATGTTAGTTATTCAGTTAGCATGCAACTATTCATGACTAGTAACCTTGCTAACTTCTTAATTTCATAATCGTACCTAAAAAAGAAAAAGTCAATAGTTTTAATAGTTATTTTTGGACTTAAAACGAGCTTGTTTTAGACATAAAACAATATTTTAATTCTAGTAAAAAAGACATAAATTATGGGGTTAGTCTTTTAGTTATAGACATAAATAAATAACTTTTATCTTTCTTTTAAAGAACCAGACATAAGTCACTTATTTCTGTCTTATTTAAACTAAATTTAATATTTTTACAGACATAATTAAAAGATGTATGGCTAGAATAAAAATTGATGAATTATTTCAAACCTAGTAGTCTGTCAATTTAGTTTTGATGGTTAGGCCAAGGTCTTAGGTATTAGGTATAGTCCCTAGTGCCTCATCCAACTAACCATTGAGTTTCACATAAAGTAAAATTCAGCAGGATATTATGCAAAGCTTGATTACTATTGACCAGGAAGCTCTTTTTAACCATGCCAGGCTTTCTTGCCAAATTCCTACCTTACTTGAGGGCATTGTTACTTGCAAGATTATTGAGTCAGCAGCAGCAGAGGCTGGGATTCAAGTGGAGCCGGAAGAACTCCAACAGGCAGCAGACGACTTCCGTCTCGCCACCGAACTCCATAACACTGACGAGACTTGGTCGTGGCTGCAAAAACATCATCTATCTCTGGATGATTTTGAAGCATTGATTTATACCAACACCATCGCTGACAAGGTCGCTCAACATCTGTTTAACGATCAAGTTGAGTCTTTTTTTTATGAGCACCAGCTTGATTATGCCGGAGTCGTCATGTACGAAGTGGTTTTGGAAGACGAAGACCTAGCCTGGGAACTCTTTTATTCCTTCAAGGAAGGGGAAATCAGTTTCCATGAGATTGCTCGCCAACATATTCAGGACGTGTCACTGCGCCGCTCTGGGGGATATCGAGGAATACT
Organism: Moorena sp. SS36440bin_2; assembly: GCA_011524395.1. Taxonomy (GTDB): domain Bacteria; phylum Cyanobacteriota; class Cyanobacteriia; order Cyanobacteriales; family Coleofasciculaceae; genus Moorena. The sequence continues at coordinate 5,039 of WTKN01000046.1, read as the reverse complement.
ACAGCGCCAACAACTCAAGCCAGAGATTGCAGCAGCGGTCTTTGCTGCCAGTCCGCCCCAGATTCTCCAACCCATTGTCACCTCATCTGGAGTACACCTGATTTTGGTTGAGGAAATCATTCAACCCCAATTGGATGAGCAGTTGCACTCTGAGATTCTTTCAGAGTTGTTTTCTGACTGGCTAAAGGAACAACTGGAACAGAGGGAAATTGTTGCCCACTTATAACGGGAGCATCGATATAAAGCTTTTATCGTAGTTATGAGGTACAGTCTTCTTTGACACTGATTGCCTGTCAGCCATGCAAAGCGCGAGTGGGGGAAACCCCCGCGTGAAGGCGCTGCATCGCTTAAAACTGTCTTTACTGTTGCCTTTTGCCTTTTGCCTTTTGCCTTAAAGGGATAAGCAATGTTGCTCATCAGTATGAGAACTGCTAAAAAAGCCATAATGGCTGTTTTTTTTGGTGAGATAGCTTCATAATTACGATGTCTTCAATAAAACTTCACCGACCCTATACTGATAAAATTCAAATAATTTTATCAGTATAGGGTGTAGATACTAATTTAGCTGTCATATGGTTGTAACTTACGTTCAACACGGTGCTCCAGAAAAGAGGGATTTAGAAGCAGGTCAGTTTTTAACTCCAGATCAACGACAATTGCTGCTAGAAAGCCTAAAAACTAATTTACGCCCAGAATACCGTCGTCGAATTGAGATTATGTTGCTGGCAGATCAAGGTCAGTCTCAGGCTCAAATTTGTACAGCATTACACTGCTCTCAAGAAACCGCACGGTATTGGATTTGCCAAGTCCAAACGGGTAACATGCACAATTGGAATGCTTTGCCAATTGGCCGACCTAAGACCATTAATGACCAATACCTTGAACGTTTAAAAGAGCTGGTGAGTCATAGCCCCCGTGAGTATGGCTATTCATTTCACTCTTGGACAGCCCATTGGTTGAACAAGCATCTGACCCGAGAGTTTGGCATTGAAGTCAGCGATCGCCATATCAACCGTCTGCTGAAGAAAATGGGACTTTCCACCCGCAATAAATCCTCCAAGGCTCAGAATACCAAGAATCCTTCTCAAACTGAGGGTTGTGGCATTGTTGTTCGCAACTTGTCTTCTGCCTCATTAACTGAATCGTTGAAATTGTGGCCATTCAATCCACAAAAAAACAGTAGCTTGTACAACTAGTATAGTGCTACGCTTAGCGTCAGAAGTTAGAAGTCAGAAGTCAGAAGTAAGCGATTACTTACGTTTGCTGAGTTTAGGAATTTCAAACACCTTAATGCGTAGTGCGCTTGCAGCTAGTAAATTGTGGCAATAACTGAGCAGCTAAATGAGTAGCTCATAGTTGGTTATCAAGAGTTAATGTCTAGTCCTGCGGACAACTCATAAGACAACTCATAACTGGTAAGAAAATTACTCAAAACTTACTGATAACTGACACTTCTGCAGCAGGGAAAAAACAGATTATTTATTGCAATACTTAGGAATTAAGGATTGTAAACTCAATCCTAATCAGAGCTAATTCAGTAATATCTCATAGGTAGGTTTTACTCAGTAAAAACTTACGGGATGGCATCAAAACATTACATGTATCATTTCGAGGTGAACTATTTTAAGAGTACATGTAGTGTAGGGGCATGGTGAACTAAATCGAGAATTGAACGTAGACCAGATGTAGAGCAACTGTAGATAAATATAGCACTACGCATTAAAGTTAGGACATTAATACAAGCAGCAAAAGCTTTTGTAGTAAACTTTAGCATGCTTGCCTCTTGCCTCTTGCCTCTTGCCTTGCGCGTAGCGCTATACCATGTCCCAAATAGCGATATTTTTATTACTGAATAAAAGCTCTAAGAATGTTTTGATTGATTGGAGTAAACTCCATGGTTCAAGATTCATCGTCTCAAGGTGCTTTCAAGCAATATTTTGCTCAACAACTTGCCCAGACCCTGGGACAAGCACTCCCTCAACAAGAACTCGACCGCTGCTTCAAAGGTATTAAAATTCTGGAACCAAGGGCAGGTAAGGGATTCTGGCAAGCAGGTAATGGCAATGTTGGCGTTTACATCGTTATCGCTGGCAAAGTCAGGCTTCTTGATCACAACAATAACTTACTGGCTTCTCTAGAAGCATCCAGCACCTTCGGCGAGCTGACGTTGTTTCCAGAAGAATCGTTTCAGCCTTACACTGCCAGAGCTTCTGTCAAGCTCAAGGTTTGCTATCTTGCTGGTGAGTTGTTGCAGCCCTTGCTCCGTAACTATCCCAGCATCCGGGAGCACCTGCATAAACAAGCGGTATTGCGGGATCTATTCTTATTGTGTCGTCGCAATGGTTTTTTCGAGAATCTACCTCGAGAAGGGTTACTTAAAACCCTATCGCTATTAAAACCCTATACTCTCGAAGTCGGCACACTCCCAGATTTTCTACTAAACAATCAAAAACTTTGGCTGCTTCGACACGGAGAGCTACTCCATGGTTCTGGCAAAAGCCTCAATGCTGGCAGCATCTACACTCCCTCCCAATTAAAGGAAGGAAACTCTTGGCAAGTGAGGATGCCAACTAAGCTATATAGTCTCAGCAATGGTGATAGCAAAATAGCCCTACTCCACTTGCCACAACTTAGTGAGCTGATTGAGTCTGATGCTACCCCATCGGCCAACGACCAACTTATGCCAGCATTGGCTAAGACGTTGTCAGCTGTCGCACCTGCTCAACCCCCTCCACAGCGAAAACCAAAGCCCAAGAGCCGTCGAGCTTACTTTCCCAACCCCACAGTCAAAGTTAGCCATTGGTGGCAGCAAGTTACTCAAAGCTATCCGTTCTTTGCTCAACAGAGTGCTTCAGATTGTGGTGCTGCTTGTTTAGTGATGATCGGTCGCTACTGGGGTAAACGTTTCAGTGTTAATCGTTTGCGGGATGTTGCCAATGTTGACCGCAATGGCACATCACTACGAGGTCTAGCTGCAGCAGCAGAAAGCATCGGCTTTTCTACCCGACCGGTCAAAGCTAGTCTCGACCGATTGGCAAAAGAGAAACTGCCCGCTATTGCCCATTGGGAAGGCAGACACTACATCGTGGTCTATAAAGTTACTCGCGATCGCGTAATTGTAGGAGACCCTGCCATTGGTCAAAAAACCTTCAACCATTCCGATTTCAAAGCAAATTGGACTGGCTATGCCCTTCTGTTGCAACCGACAGCAATGCTGAAGGAAGCCAAGGAGGCGAGTGTTGCCTTCTGGCAGTTCTTTGAATTAATGAAACCTCATGGGCTGGTGCTGTTTGAGGTATTGATTGCATCTATCTTAGTTCAGATCTTCGGACTAGTTACACCTCTATTCACACAGCTATTGTTAGACCGGGTAATAGTCCAAGGTAGTACTCTAACCTTAAACGCTGTTGGCTTAGGCTTGCTGCTGTTTGGCTTATTCCAAATTGCCATGACTGGCTTGCGGCAATATTTGCTAGACCACACCGCTAACAAAGTCGATCTGGCGCTTATTGTTGGGTTTATTCGCCATACCTTCCGATTACCCTTAAACTTCTTTGAAGCCCGTTTTGTCGGTGACATTGTCTCCCGAGTCCAGGAAAACAAAAAAATTCAAAGCTTCCTCACTGGCGAAGCGATATCAATTTTCCTCGACTTACTCACTGTTTTTATCTACGTGAGTCTGATGTTTTGGTACAGCTGGAAACTGGCAGCCCTAGTATTATTAATTGTGCCGCCATTTTTCCTACTGGCATTAATAGCCACCCCCTTCTTGCGCCGGATTTCCCGAGAAATTTTTGATGCTTTAGTTAATCAAGAAAGCTATCTGATCGAAACCCTGACCGGGATTAACACAATTAAATCCATGGCAGTTGAACAAGCAGTGCGCTGGCATTGGGAGGAACTCCTGAATAAGTCGATAAAAACTAGCTTTTCTGGGCAAATCATTAGCAACCAATTACAAATATTCAGTAACACTATCGAAACTGTTGCTACTACTACGCTGCTGTGGTATGGAGCGTGGCTGGTGATTCAAAACCAACTCACCATCGGTCAATTAGTCGCCTTTGATATGTTGCTAAATAATGTGATGGCTCCCTTCCAGCGCATAACCGTGTTGTGGAATGAATTGCAGGAAGTGCTGATTGCAGTGGAACGGATCAATGATGTGCTGGATGCGGAACCAGAAGAAGATTTGCAGCAGCAATCTCGTCAATCCTTACCAGAACTGAGGGGTCACATTCGGTTTGAGCAAGTTACCTTTCGTTATCACCCTCAAAGCGATATTAATGTACTCGAAAATCTGAGTTTTGAGGTCAAACCAGGGCAAATGGTAGCCCTAGTCGGTCGCAGTGGTTCAGGGAAAACCACCATTTCCAAATTAGTTTTGGGGCTTTATATCCCCACAGATGGCAAAGTGTTAATTGATGGTCAAGACATCACCAGTCTTTCCCTACGCTCATTGCGGGAGCAAATTGGTGTAGTTAACCAAGATACATTTCTGTTTGGCAAAACCATTCGGGAAAACATTGCCATGGGTGATCCCTTAGCAACCCTAGCCGAAATTATGGAAGCAGCGCGACAGGCTGGTGCAGATGAGTTTATTAAACAGCTACCCATGGGTTATGAGACTCAGATTGGCGAGGGGGGTGGTATGTTATCTGGTGGTCAACGTCAGCGCCTAGCGATCGCCCGTGCTTTGGTAGGGAATCCCCGCTTGTTGATTTTAGATGAAGCCACCAGCAACCTAGATGCTGAATCCGAGCGCATCATTCAAACTAACTTCAACTCAATTTTCAAAAATCGAACCACCTTAGTTATTGCTCATCGCCTCTCTACCGTGCGCCAAGCTGATGTAATTCTAGTACTTGATCGAGGTATCTTGGTCGAAAGTGGTAACCACGAAACATTGATGGCTAAGCGTGGTCACTACTTTTATCTCAATCAGCAACAACTGACCGTTACTCTTGCTGATTGAAATCATAATTAAAGGGAATCGGGAATCGGGAATCGGGAATCGGGAATCGGGAATCGGGAATCGG
>WTKN01000255.1 GCA_011524395.1 Moorena sp. SS36440bin_2 | reverse complement strand
AACCAGTAGTACTCAAACTGCTGAATAATCCCTATCCCAGCTTCCAGGAACTGGTGCAGTTCCGCAATCAGTACACCATTGCCAAAAATCTTGACCATCCCGGCATTATCGAAATCTATAGCTTGGAGTCTTACCAAAATACCTTGGTATTGGTGATGGAAGACTTTGGTGGCGTCTCCATCGAAGACTATACCACTGATAGCTTGGATCAAGAACCGAGTATGCTCACTGAGCAGTCAGTTCAGGAATTTCTCGACATCGCCATCCAAATCGCCTCAATCCTGGATGAACTCTATCGCCACCGAGTCATCCACAAAGACATCAAGCCTAGGAATATCCTGATTAATCCTAAGACCAGTCAAGTCAAATTCATCGATTTCAGTATTGCTTCCCTACTGCCGAAAGAAAACCAAATCCTGACTAGTCCTAACTGCCTCGAAGGTACCCTAGCTTATCTGTCTCCGGAACAAACTGGACGGATGAATCGCGGCATTGATTACCGTAGTGACTTTTATTCGACTGGGGTAACCTTCTACAAGGTGCTCACCACAGAGTTACCCTTTAGCACTACTGACCCGATGGAGTTGGTTCACTGTCATATTGCTAAACAACCAGTAGCTGCACACCAGCGTAACTCCGCTATTCCTCCACTGCTGTCGGCAATTATCAGTAAACTGATGGCAAAAAATGCTGAAGACCGCTATCAGAGTGCTTTGGGACTCAAGTATGACCTAGAACAGTGTTCGGAACACTTACACCGATTGGGCGCGATCGCTGAAATTAAATTGGGCAGTCGAGATATTTGCGATCGCTTCGTCATTCCCGAAAAACTTTACGGGCGTCAACCGGAAGTAGAGACCTTACTGGAAGCCTTTGAGCGAGTTACTCAAGGAGCTACAGAAATGATTCTGGTAGCTGGCTTTTCCGGCATTGGTAAAACCGCTGTGGTCAATGAAGTCCAAAAACCGATTGTGCGGCAGCGGGGTTATTTCATCCAAGGTAAGTTTGACCAGTTCCAGCGCAATATTCCCTTTAGTGCCATAGTCGTTGCACTGCGGGACTTGATGGAACAATTACTCACCGAAACCGATAGCCAACTGCAACAGTGGAAAGAAAAAATTCTGTCTGCTTTGGGTGAGAATGGTCAAGTGCTGGTGGATGTGATTCCAGAATTAGAAGGGATTATCAACAAACAGCCTCCTGCTGACGAACTTTCTGGTACGGCAGCTCAAAATCGGTTTAATTTGCTCTTTAGTAAATTTATCCAAGTGTTCACCACTAAGGAACATCCCCTAGTGATTTTCCTCGATGACTTGCAGTGGGCAGATTCGGCTTCGTTGAAGTTGCTGCAAGTGTTGATGGCAGAAACTAATACGTCTTATCTACTGCTAATTGGTGCTTATCGAGATAATGAAGTAAATCCGACTCATTCATTGATTGTCACCTTGTCCGAGATGGCCAACCTTGGGGTTTCACTTAATACCATTACCCTTGAACCCCTGAGCAAATCTGACTTAAACCATCTGATTGCCGATACCCTGACTTGTGGGATAGAACTGGCAGAACCCCTGACCGAATTAGTCGCTCAGAAAACTAAAGGAAATCCGTTTTTTGCGACCCAATTCCTGAAATCCCTCCATCACGACCGATTAATCACCTTTAATTTTGAGCAAGGCTATTGGCAGTGTGACATCGCTCAAATTAGATGCTTGGCTCTGACAGATGATGTGGTTGAATTTATGGCACTACAGTTACAGAAATTGCCAAAAGAAACTCAGGATGTATTAAAACTAGCGGCTTGTATTGGTCACCAATTTGATTTAGATACTCTGGCAATTATCCATGATAAATCCCCAAGCGAGACAGCGGTTTATTTATGGAAATCTCTGCAAGAAGGGTTAGTTTTACCGACCACGGAAATTTACAAATTCTTCACTGTTAATAGTAATTCCCTATCGAGCACATTAGAAAAATTATCCCAAAGCTCAATCCCCCTATGGGCTACGCCCACGCTACGCGAAAAC
>WTKN01000370.1:17207-64862 GCA_011524395.1 Moorena sp. SS36440bin_2 | reverse complement strand
AAAGTGCGGACGCAGGTGACCCACACCGCCCCTTGGGAATTGCCTGACGGGGTTTTTTGGTGCGTGGACATAACTTTTTAGCTGTTCAATAGTCACGCCTCCACAAGAGGCAACGAAAACGAATCAATCTACTGGTCACTGTCTTGATATTGGGGATCAGTTTAACCGGAGCCAATGCGCGGGTTAAGGTCAACAAGAAGCGTGAACATGGTCATTTTCGCCATTGAACTCTACTAGATTGCATTGCCATTTGACACAGGTATCAGAACAAATCTGTTTCAACCTGATCAGAATCTAATCTGTTATGGTTTTTCGGCGGTATTTTGTAACTAACACGCTTATGTGCGGTAAGTCTATAAACTGACCTGTTCTCTATTGTGTAATTACCTTTGAAAGTTTTTACAATAAGTGGTAGACTCATCAAATGCACCTAACTTACTGCTATAGAATCAAGCCAACTGCCGAACAGATAGCCATCATGGAAAAGTGGCTAGAACTGTTGCGCCGTCACTGGAATTATGCTCTAGGGCAACGGCTTGATTGGCTCAATCGGACTCGTTCACCGATTGATAGATGTAGCTTGATTAGTGAGCCGATCGGTGAAATACCAGAAGCAGTTAACTACTACACCCAACAGGCAGCCCTTAAAGAAACTAAGCGGCTATTCCCTGAGTACAAACAAATCTATGCAGAGACTCAGCAGGTTAACCTAAAACGGCTTAACAAAGCATGGGATAGATGGCGAAAACCGGTGAAGCGTGGTAAGCGAGGCGGTAGACCTCGCTTCAAAAAGCCTGGAGATCTCCGGTCATTTGTGTTTCCCAGAGTCAACAATTCAAGAGCGGGGGCACACCTGATTGATGGTGTTTTAAAGCTAAGTCGCATTGGGTCAATGCCTGTGGTGATGGGGTGCATCTCACTTTTGCAATTAGACCAAAATTCTAATAAAATTCCGACAGTGCCTAGACTACCCACCCTCTCTAAAATCCCCACACTTCCGACACTTCCGGCACTTCCCTTCTTTTTTACAAAGATGAGATGCACCCGTGGTGATGCACCGACAGATACCGGACGGTTTCACATTGAAACAATGCACTATCGTTAAGAAAGCAGACGGCTGGTATGCTTGTTTTTCCATGCTTGATGATACCGTACCTAAGCTGTTACCTGTGGATTTGGTCAGATCGGCTGTTGGCATCGATGTTGGTCTAGAGAAGTTTTTAACCACATCAGACGGTGAAGCTATTGCGATTCCGCAGCTCTACAGAAAGGCTCAAAACAGACTGGCTCAAGCTCAACGAGTAATGTCGCGTCGTGTTAAGGGTTCTAAAAACTGGCAGAAAGCCAAACAAAAAGTAGCTCTATTGCACCTTCATTTAACCCGTTGCCGCCAGGAATTTAACTATCAAGTTGCCCATTGGTTATGTAGTAAGTACGACCTGATTGCTCATGAAGATTTAAACATCAAAGGACTCGCTCGGACTAAGTTAGCAAAATCAATATATGATGCAGCGTGGGGGTCATTTCTGGAAATATTACAAGCAGTAGCGGTCAAACGCGGTTTGTTAGTCCAGAAAGTTGATCCACGTCGGACAAGTATTGAGTGTTTTAACTGTGGAAAACGAGTAGAGAAAGACTTGAGTGACAGAGTTCATCATTGTTCCAGTTGTGAAGTCAAAATTGACCGTGATTGGAACAGTGGTATCAATATTTTGAATCGTGGATTAATGGCGGTTGGACTGCCGCTCAATGGCTGTGGGAAATCGTTACAGGATATCGTTCGCGAAAGCGGAGGCCGTAGGCGAGGAACAGCAAGTCTCAATTGTGAAGTTGAGAAGCTCACATCATAATCTTTGATTTGATGTGAGAGTAGTCACAATAGGCGATACATCAGATTCACGGTTGAAGGTTTGACTGTTAAAGGTGGATGGTTGACGGTTGACTGGTGGCTGTGATGATTCGGTAGATATTATAGTGTCGTTTGGTGCGATTGATATGAAGCTAAGGGAATTATTAGCCAAAGTTGCCAATATTGTGGAAATGCCTAGCCCCGAGGGTCTTGATGTAACGGTTACAGGCATCTGTACCAATTCCCACGCCTGTCAACCGGGGGATTTATTTATTGGAATGCCAGGCACTAGGGTAGATGGTGGAGAGTTCTGGGAAAGTGCGATCGCATCTGGGGCAGTAGCAGCGATCATTTCTCCCCAAGCGGCGGCCAAACATCCCCCCCAGGAACTTTCACCGGAAAGAGGAGTTTGTGTAATTGCTGCCGATGACATGACCACCGTGTCTGCTCAAACCGCAGCAGCTTTCTACGACTACCCAGCACAGCAGCTCAGGCTGATTGGAGTCACTGGTACCAATGGCAAAACTACCACTACCCATCTGATTGAATTTCTCCTAGCTCATAGCTCTAGTCCTATCCCCACAGCACTTTTGGGTACCCTCTATGCCCGTTGGCCAGGTTTTGAGCAAACCGCCAGCTACACTACACCATTTGCAGTTGAATTGCAACAACAGCTCCAGTTAGCGGTCAAAGCAGGTGCCCAAATGGGAGTGATGGAAGTTAGTTCTCACGCCTTAGCACAAGGTCGAATCCAGGGCTGTCCGTTTGAGGTGGCGGTGTTTACCAATCTCACCCAAGATCATTTGGACTACCACCAGAACATGGATGATTACTTCAGCGCTAAAGCCAAGCTGTTTAGTTCCGACTATCTCAAAGGCAGAGCAATTATTAATGCTGATGACTCCTATGGAGAGCGGTTAATCCAACAGTTACCAACTGAGCAAGTCTGGAGCTATAGTATCCAAAACCCATCAGCTGACTTCTTTTCGAAGGACTTAAGTTACGAGCCAACAGGGGTTAGAGGAATTATGCATACTCCCGTAGGAGAGGTTAGCTTCAATTCACCCCTAGTGGGTCAATACAATCTGTCTAACTTGCTCGCAGCAGTAGGAACAGTTTTAGAGCTGGGTGTGGATTTAGAATCAGTAGCAGTAGCCTTGGCTCAATTTCCAGGAGTGCCAGGGCGCATGGAACGGGTGCAAATTCAATCAGAACAGGATATTAGTGTGATTGTCGATTATGCCCACACCCCAGATAGTTTAGAAAACTTACTCAGGGCATCACGACCCTTTATTGAGGGCAAGATGATTTGTGTATTTGGCTGTGGTGGTGATCGCGATCGCACCAAGCGTCCTAAGATGGGGAAAATAGCGGCTGAGTTAGCTGATGTTGCTGTAGTAACTTCGGATAACCCTCGCACCGAAAACCCAGAAAGCATCTTAGAGGATGTTTTAGAGGGGATTCCTCAATCAGTGGAACCAATGGTAATTTGCGATCGCGCTACCGCCATTCGGACTGCCATCTTGCAAGCACAACCAGGGGACGGAGTGTTAATTGCTGGCAAGGGTCACGAAGATTATCAAATTCTGGGTACTGAAAAAATCCACTTCGATGACCGAGAGCAAGCCCGAGATGCTTTGATGAGTAGGTTACAGGTTATAGGTTAGCAAGTTGACAGTTATTTCAGCGGGCAGGTTGTAGATTATCACATTGAAGCTAAACGTTTAATCTTGAACCAAACTACCTTTAACTAAACCACCTCTAACCCTAAATGAACCTGCCACCTAATCCAGAATTGTCTCTCTACCAGCTGGTTTTAGAAACTCTTGCCTCTCCCGAGTCTGTGACAATCACTCCTGTAACCCTGAAATCCCTAGTCACAGCAACCTTTGACCTGCTAATTGCTCAAAACATCTCAGCCACAATTTGGGTCAAGCCACAGGCTGAGGGCTGGCACAGAGAAATACAACGGTATCAACAACACGTTGATTTACCCACAACGATTTATCTGTGCCACGGTTTAGAAGATGACTGGGAAGAGGCAGTTAACCTGAACAAAGAGTCTCAACTGTTTTCACTACCATTGGAGACTGAAACTCAACTAAAACATGAGTATTTCTTACTCATTCTCTGTGAGAACTATAGTAGTTTAATTGTGGCTTGCCAACCTAAGCTATCGGAATCAGAAAATCTAACTGATAGTGAACTCAGTCAACCATTGTTAGCTGTTTTTACCCTTGAGCAATCAGTAATTAGGCAGTTTTTAGAGGGATTAAGTACAGTTATTGGAAGCACGACAGAAGAGCAACTCAGCCATTGGGAAACCCTTTTACCTGTCCCTCAAAGCTCTAATCATACACTACTAACCCAGTTGTTGGTTAAACAAGTACAACGTACAGAAGAAATTGTTCAGGATACCTTGGCAACACAGCCAATCGAGGAGACTAACTCATCACCCCCATCATCCCCAGCAGTTCCTGAGTCGGTTGTGGTAGGCAAGAATTCCTTATCAAGGGTGGAGCCTTATATGAGTGATGAGATACTCCAGCGAGTGGCTCAGGAATTACGGACACCCATAACGAACATGAAAACTGCCCTGAAGCTGCTTGATGCCTCACAAATGAAGCTCTCCCAACGCCAACGCTATATTGGGCTTCTTTATAAAGAATGCGATCGCTTAAATTCCTTAGTGGCTGGATTACTAGAACTAGTTCAGCTAGAGGGTGACCCCCAAAGCGATCAAACCTTGCCGTTGCAGCTAGCAGAGATTGTTCCTGGTATTGTCAGCACCTATCAACCCCTTGCCCAAGAAAAAGACATCCAGCTCGGCTACACAATTCCCGCCAATCTCCCCTCAGTCTTGTTTTCAGAGGTGGGATTGAGGCATATCGTGATTAATCTGTTGCACAATAGTTTAAAGTTTACTACCGCTGGCGGTAAGGTTAGAGTACAGGCAACTCGTAAGGGAAAGTATGTTCAGCTGATATTTAGTGATACAGGTATTGGCATAGCTGAAAGTGATATACCTAAGATTTTTGACAGTTTTTATCGTGGGAGGTCAACACCCAGGGAAGACTTTGGTGCAGGGATAGGTTTAACCATTGTGCAACAATTATTACAACGGGGTGGTGGTTCGATTTCAGTAGTTAGTCGATTCGGGCAAGGCTCCCAATTTAAAGTCTTGCTACCAATTGCCTCTGAAAGCTAAAAAATCGTCGAGGTAATGGTTAACCAATCCCAGGCAAGGGTGTCTTAGCCAGGTCAGCTAACGGTAGAAATACTGTCATCACCTCACCCTGTTGGGGTCGTTGCTTAACAATTAGTTTACCGCCCAACGCCTGGAATAGATTTTTGGTCACATTCAAATTCAAACTGATACTACCCGTTTCTGGCTGGAAAGTCAGCAGCTGACCAAGGGACTTCAATGTCGGGCAATGGTCGTCAGCGATTGTTTCGTGATCAATCTGAGACTGGAATTGTAACTTCAGCTGGTTTCCAGCAGGTGTAACCTGTAACTGGATATGACCCCCTGTTGGAATAGACCGGGTGAAATTTTCCATCAAGCCAGTTAGTACCTGATCTAGCAAAGCGGGATGACTGACCACTGTTGGCAACTGTTGCGGTAAGACTACATCTAGGGTTAAATTACGTCGCTGTGCTTGTTTTTGCCAACGGGGGATGCTGTTGTCAAAAACTCGAGTCAGAGATATAGAGGTCAGGCTAACAGGGGTTTGCTTGGCTGCTTTGGTTTCTAATTCTACTGCCCGGAAAATCAACTCCATACGGTTGATTTGTTCGCTACACTCATGGTCAATAATTTCTATACGCCGCATGACTTCTGGAGGCAAGTCACGACGTCTAAGCAGTAGTTTAGTCAGCGTGTGAATTGTTGTTAGGGGTGTCCGGATTTCATGGGTTAGAGCTCGGAGCAGCTCAAGGTCAGGTCTAGCTTCAGCATTTTCTTTTGGGTTAACAATAGAGATTCTAGGAAAGCCTCGCGCTTCATTTTTCACCAATCTTTGCCAGTTAGGCTCGCTTCCTTTCTGTTTCAGGGCATTGGGTGTACTAGAAGACCCATTTTGTGAGTTACTACCAGTTTTGACCTTATCCCTGTGATCCTGAGGTTGTCTTGGCTGAACCATTGTTGACTCCGATATTGTCACCGGTATAGTCTGGCTCAGTTCTACTGAAGGCAGTTCTGGTAAATTTTTCAGAAGCCCACGACCAAAGTTCATTACAATGCGGTAATCAGGGGGTTTTGGCACAAATTTTTCCATTAAAGCTTCCAACTGCTTTAGATGATGAGAACTGCTCAGTAATAATCTACAGCGCAGTGATGCCCAAACACGTTGGATATCCTCTGGGTCAAAGGAGAATTGAAAGCCTGGAACGCCAAAGTGGTCTTCCCCAGAGACCATGACTAAGCTAAAGTCTTTGGTAAAAACTAAACAAAACTGCTCCTTAACTAACGGGTCTCCTGGAAACAGGGGTAACCTGTGCGTCGTATTTTCTACAAATGGAGTAGTCTCAGGTTGAGCCGGAGGTAGCTGGAAGGGCATAAAATTCCAGGGATTCAAGGCGTCGTTCGTAAAAATCCCAGTCTCGAAACTTGCCAGTAGCTCTCGATCACTTAAGACTGGAGCAGGACCAGCTAGAATTAACCCTTGCTTCGACGAGTCTTCGGGATTATGGCTTGTTGATCCATTTCCTGAAACCGCTGGCAACAGCAACTGTTCCAAGGTAGCGATCGCACTTTGCCATTCCCGTTGAGCTTTAGCTGCTGCTGCCCTATGCTTAGGGCTAGCACCTTCTCTTGTCCTGTGACTGGTAGCACCGATTGAACAAGTTTCAATCACAGTTGCTTGCTCTACTGAAACAGCAACCTTGTCATCGCTTCCAATTAGTTCCTTTTGGGATAAAATTTCACGTATACTCGGTAATAACCACCATTGCACCACAATCCACCCCCGATGCACAGCTAGTGCAGTAATTCAAACTATCAACTCCTTTGATAATGATGGTAATGTGATTGCTGATAGTTTAAAGATCGTAGAACCGAACTTCTACGTAGAAATTCCCGTTAACCTAGGCATTGGAAACAAGGAGCTTAAACAGAAATTAACAGTTTGAATTAAGAATATCAAATTTTTATTGCATTGTTAGAGTTAACAAAATACACTACCTATCTGCCTCTGTTTTGGTAAGCTAATAGCTAGCGGCTAAGAGCTAGCAGCTAACAGTTGGGGCAATTAATCAAAATATGGCAAAGATCGAGACCAGAACCGAACCCATGGTGATCAACATGGGTCCCCACCATCCCTCCATGCATGGCGTTCTCCGCTTAATTGTCACCCTGGATGGGGAGGATGTGATAGATTGCGAGCCGGTGATTGGCTACCTGCACCGAGGCATGGAGAAAATTGCCGAGAATCGCACTAACATTATGTATGTCCCTTACGTGAGCCGATGGGACTATGCAGCAGGGATGTTCAACGAGGCAATTACAGTCAATGCCCCAGAGAAATTAGCAGATATTCCGGTACCCAAACGTGCCAGCTACATCCGCGTGATTATGCTGGAGTTGAATCGGATTGCCAATCACCTGCTGTGGCTTGGACCATTCCTAGCAGATGTGGGTGCCCAAACCCCATTCTTCTACATCTTCCGAGAACGGGAGATGATTTATGACCTATGGGAAGCTGCCAGTGGACAACGGTTAATTAACAACAACTACTTCCGTATTGGTGGAGTTGCTGTTGACCTACCCTATGGATGGATAGATAAGTGCGAAGACTTCTGTGACTACTTTGATCCTAAAGTTGATGAGTACGAACGGTTAATCACCAACAACCCTATCTTCCGCCGCCGAGTTGAAGGTATCGGTACCATTAGTCGGGAAGAAGCGATTAACTGGGGACTTTCTGGCCCGATGCTACGAGGTTCTGGAGTCAAGTGGGACTTACGCAAAGTTGACCACTACGAATGCTACGACGACTTCGATTGGGAAGTACACTGGGAAACCGGGGGTGATTGCTTTGCCCGGTATGTGGTGCGGATTAGGGAAATGCGGGAGTCCGTTAAGATTATTCGTCAAGCCTTAAAAGGACTTCCCGGTGGTCCTTACGAAAACCTAGAAGCTAAGCGGATGGCAGAGGGTCGCAAATCCCAGTGGAACGACTTCGATTATCAGTTCATGGGCAAGAAAATTGCCCCTACCTTCAAGATTCCCAAGGGCGAACACTATGTCCGTCTTGAGTCTGGGAAAGGAGAACTAGGAATTTTCATTATTGGTGATGATAATGTCTTTCCTTGGCGTTGGAAGATTCGTCCAGCCGATTTCAATAACTTACAGATTCTGCCCCATATCCTCACAGGAGTAAAAGTTGCCGATATTATGGCCATTCTCGGTAGTATTGACATCATTATGGGGTCAGTAGACCGTTAAGGTAGGTTAATGCTTCTAGGTAATAGGCTCAATGGCTCTAGGTTTTAGAGTAAGCGCGTTTTGGCAACGTTGATTAGCTCCGCCTCAAGCACGGAAGCTCTCAACTAATCGAGTATTCCTCCTATTCTTTGCTAAGCTAGGAGGAATTTTTGATTTTAGGTGCGCTCTTACGATTAAGAATTAAATTCGCCACGGTTCGCACCTGTTGTAAGACTGTGACTTTAAGACAGCATTTAGGGAATTCTAGGAATGTAGCTCCAAAGACTGAAGAGAAAATTTGCTGTCTATGAGTGAAAATCCCCCACCTATTAAAGTATTACGTCAGCGCCATGTAGGCTGGGATAAGCCTACCGAGGAAAATCTCAAAACTATTAAAACTATTGAGTTAATATGGAGTAATTTGTTCGAGGCAATTTTTGATCCCATTGAAGATAACTGGTTAGAGCATTGGCAAAAGCTATACAAAACCATTCTGGAGGTTTGTTCTGATAACGAAGAGCGCCGCATTACTCTAGTCTACCTGAGCAATGTTAAGGATTTAACAAAAGAAGCTAGGGAATGGAGAATGTTGGTGACTTACCTGGAGAATACTAAAGACTGGGCTAGAAAATCGATTATTAGAGGATCATAAACCGTTAAATAAAACAGTGAAAATAGTGACTATTCCGGTAAGCCACAGGCCCCGTCAAGATTATCTTTGATCAAGTAAAACCTGTAAAGTTAATCAAAGCAAGACGCCTATCCCTTCTACAAACGCTTTCGGGAATACTTTTGTGATCATATTGAGCGCTCCATTATGCGCTACCAGTAGCCAAGCTTGACCTTAGTTGTTGCTGCGAACGCGCCCCGCGTGGCCGTAGGCCAATCGCGCCCCGCGTGACCTGCATGTCAATCGCATAAGCGTGGAAGCGTTGTGGCCAAAGGCCTCCGCTTCTGAAGCGTAGCGGCTCTTTCAGAGCATCGCCATCTTAATTAATTTGTTGATAAAAACCAGTTGTGATCTTCTTCCCTCAACGCCGATCACCCCATCACCCTGTCTAAGCCTCTGGGCAAAATGTTAAGAAGAGTAAACTAAAGAAATAGTATAAAGTCCGGTTAATTACTTCCGAAATAGTCCCCGGATTTTTGGGTGTTCGCGCTTTGGCTTACAGGTAATTGTCAATTACCTGTAAGCCAAAGCGCAAATAGTCATTACCCGATCAGGACTATGATGATTAGTCAACCGGATTTTATATAACTATCTCAAGTGCCAGTTTTCTCAGGATTATAGAGCGTGTGAAAGTTTTTCAGACCCTGGAAGGGCAGCAACGCCAAAGTTTGCTGATTTTATTTACTGTTGCTCTGCTATTTTGGTCAAGCTTAACGTCTTTGTTGCCAACCCTGCCGCAATATATTGAAGACTTGGGTGGGAGTAAGCAACAGGTCGGGCTAGTAATGGGTTGCTTTGCCATTGGTCTGTTGCTGTTTAGAAACCCACTGGGGCGTATGGCAGACCTGCGCAGTCGCAAGTTGGTAGTAATTATTGGTACTAGTGCTGTAGCTCTAGCGCCTTTGGGCTATCTATTTACCCAGTCGATTAGCCTGTTGATGGTGGTTCGAATGTTTCATGGCATCAGTATTGCAGCCTTTACCATCGGTTATTTGGCTCTAGTCACCGATTTGTCTCCTGTTGACAAGCGGGGTGAGTTAATTGGTTACATGAGTTTGGCAACATCGATTGGTTTAGGTCTCGGACCAGCGCTGGGGGGTTTTCTACAACAAGAGGTTAGCTACACTGTTTTATTCTTAGTGTCTGCAGCTCTAGGTGGGCTGGGTGTGCTGTTAGGGAGTCAGATTCCTGAACCAATTAGGCATGTTAGACCTGAGCAGGAACAATCAAAATCTTGGTTAAACTCGATTTGGCAGCTATTGGTCAAACTATGGCAGTTGTTAACCAGCCCTCCTCTTGGAATTCCAGCTTTGGTAATGCTGTTGTTCGGTATAGTATTTGGAACAAAAGTTAGCTTTGTTTCTCTGTTTATTCGAGAGACTGGTATTAATCTCAATCCAGGATTGTTTTTCACAGCTGCTGCGATCGCTAGTTTTATGATTCGTGCATTAACTGGTCAGGCATCTGATCGGTATGGACGAGGAGTTTTTATCACCGCTAGTGTGGTTTGCTATATCATCTCAATGTTGATGATTTCCCAGGCTGAAACGGGAGTCAGATTTTTACTAGCTGCTTTATTAGAAGGAGCCGGCACTGGACTATTCATACCGATGATGACTGCTTTGATGGCTGACCGCTCCTCTGCTGACGAACGGGGTCAGGTATTCGCTGTCTGCATTAGTGGGTTTGATTTAGGGATTGGCCTAGCTGGGCCGATCTTTGGTTATTTAGCCGACCTGTTAGGATATCGAGGAATTTTCTCCTGTGGTGCTGCTATAGCATTTTTGGCACTGATTATCTTTATGACCCAGTCCAACAAAAATTTATCCCGTTCCCTCAGATTCTCCATCGGTCGTGAACGGGATTTATATGCTATAGACACTATAATGCCTTAGCTAAATAAACGGGCTAGGAGGGATTCGAACCCCCGACACCGTGGTCCGTAGCCACGTGCTCTAGTCCACTGAGCTACAAGCCCTTAAATGTTGCCGCTTTTTTGTGGCTCAACAGTTACTTATCATAACACATAGATCAAAAATTTTGCAATACTCTTGTGGAAATCAATCGCTCGCTATCCCATCTCGATAGTCAAGGTCAAGCTCAGATGGTCGATGTTTCTGGCAAAGAGCTTACCAAACGTCAGGCAGTAGCCGCTGCTCAGGTACGGATGAAAACCGCAACCTTCAACACCATCCAAGCTGGTAATGCCCCCAAGGGTGATGTCTTAGGAACCGCTAGGCTGGCTGGGATTATGGCAGCAAAGCAAACTTCCCAACTGATTCCTCTGTGTCATCCCTTGCCCCTACACAAGATCGAAGTTCAAGTGGAACCTGACCCCCAACTACCGGGATATCAGATTCAGGCATCTGTGACTACTAAAGCTGAAACTGGTGTCGAAATGGAAGCACTAACAGCAGTTTCTGTTGCAGCTTTGACCCTTTACGATATGGCCAAAGCGTTGGAAAAGTCTATCGCGATTGAATCGATTCGCCTGTTGAGTAAGACCGGAGGTAAATCCGGCGATTACGAAATCTCAGGCGATTGCTAAGTTAAGGAATGATCTCAAGTTAAGTTGGGTCAGCACTTAGCACTTATCCACGCTCAGCACTTAGTTGCCAATTACCGTTTGAACAGGAAATCTATCGCTAAGATTAGGTTTCTCGCAAACGTGGCATCAGTTCCACGAGATTACAGGGGGAATTGCCCAAATCGAGCTGGTCTTTGATAATCTGCTCCCAACCTGTCCGACAAGCTCCAGAAGATCCTGGCAGACAAAAGATGTATGTTCCGTTAGCCACACCAGCCAGGGCACGAGATTGGATAGTAGAAGTCTTAATCTCTTGGTAGGAAATCATCCGGAAAATTTCACCAAAGCCCTGGATTTCCTTATCCAGCAGGGGTTGAATCGCTTCTGGTGTACCATCTCGACCTGTAACACCAGTTCCTCCTGTAGTCAACACTACCTGTACCGATTCGTCAGCAATCCATCGGGAAACCACCTCACGGATTTTGTAGATGTTGTCTGGAACAATAACCTTTTCGGCTAAGTGATGCCCCGCTTGAGTTAAACTCTCAACCAGCAGCTTACCGGACTTATCCGTGGCTTCCGTACGGGAATCGGACACCGTCATCACTGCAATATTTAAGGGAACAAACTGTTTGGTTCGGATCATCTTCAATCCACCATTAGGTTCTAAAATTAAATTAACTGACTAGGGTTGGTATCAGACCAAGCCGTTACACAACAAAAAACTGACAAATATCTATGCCTCCTCGTTGGCCTCGTAAACCTGATCGACGTGATCCAGCCTACCGTCGTCTAGATGACCGCATGAACTTTGCTGTACATGTGGCAATTTTTGCTGCTTGTAATTCCGGAGTGTGGTTCTTCAGAACTATACAGTATGCTCAATGGACTTGGGCATACTGGTTTACTGGTCTGTGGGGATTGATTTTAGTAGGGCATGGGGTTTATATATTTGCGATCGCAAACTATACCCCCCTGCCTACTCAAGAACCTCCAACCGAATCCCCTCAAGGATGAAATCACCCAAGATAATTGTAGTAATTGATTTTCGGTTAACTGTTGACGGTTAACTGTTGACGGTTAACTGTTGACGGTTAACTGTTGACGGTTAACCGAAAGCCAGCAAATAAACTCCAGTCTTTTAATACAAGGTGATAAGCAAACTTTTTTTAGGTAAACTTTAAACTTTAAACCTTTAATTTTAAACCTTGGCCAAAAGCCACGCATGCGCGTTCAACTTTAAACCTTCCTTAGATATCCAAACATGCAATTAATTAGAAACAGCTAATTACCATGGCTAATCCAAGTTCTACAGAAGCAATTGAAACTCTCGCTGCTGAAATTGGCGACAAGGTATATATTGATGTAGCCAAATGGCATCTTTACCTCAGGGATGCCCATCTACATACCACTTTGGCTGAACAATTTTATCCCCTATTAATCGGCAACACTAATACAATCACAGAAGACCAGATGATGCCAATCCTGCAAAGCATTTCTGTGAAGCTAGGTGGTGGTAAACGGCAAGTTCCCCTAGCAGATTTGCTACCCATGCAGTGTCAGATGGATCTAATCGATATTCTCGAAGAGTATCAAAGACAGCTGTAAGTATCTGAAGATAAGCAATTTTAAAATAACTAATCACTAATAACAAAAAATTGGGTAACTTTAACAGCTACCCAAATAATTCTGCTTGTTCTTGGTTCACCAAAACAGCAAAGATTTGCCTGTGAAGCTTTAAAAATTAGGCAGTTACAGCCTTTTTCGCCACAGCACTTAACTCACCGTTGGCATACTTAGTTGCAAAAACATCGATAGTCGCTTGCTTGATCTTGCTAGCATTACCAGCAGTACCAAAGGCTTCGTAACGCTTCAAGCAAACCTGCTTCATATACTTGATAGAAGGCTTGAGGAAGTGACGGGGGTCAAAGTTAGAAGGATCTTTGGCAGCAGCTTCCCGGATAGCAGCAGTGATAGCTAAGCGGTTGTCGGTGTCGATGTTAACCTTACGGACACCGCTCTTAATACCCTTTTGAATTTCTTCAAGGGGTACACCATAGGTTTCAGGAATAGAACCACCGTACTGGTTGATCATGTCAAGCCACTCTTGAGGCACAGAGGAAGAACCGTGCATCACTAAGTGAGTGTTAGGCAGACGCTTATGAATTTCTTCAATGCGACTAATGGCAAGAATTTCTCCAGTCGGCTTGCGGGTGAACTTATAAGCACCGTGGCTAGTACCAATAGCTACAGCTAGAGCATCAACTTGGGTGCGCTCAACAAATTCAACTGCTTCGTCCGGGTCGGTCAATAGTTGGTCGCGACTCAGAGTTCCTTCAAATCCGTGACCATCTTCTTTGTCACCTTTACCGGTTTCCAGTGAACCTAGGCAACCCAGTTCCCCTTCAACACTAACACCGATAGCATGGGCAACCTTTACTACTTCGGCAGTAACACTGACGTTGTAATCGAAGCTGGCTGGAGTCTTAGCATCAGCTTCCAAGGAGCCATCCATCATCACACTGGTGAAGCCGTTACGAATTGCCGAATAGCAGGTGGCTGGGCTATTGCCATGGTCTTGGTGCATGGCAATGGGAATATGAGGGTAGGATTCCACCGCTGCTGTGACCAGATGGCGGAGGAAGTTCTCACCTGCATATTTGCGGGCACCACGAGAAGCTTGTAAGATAACCGGACTATCCGCTTCTTCAGCAGCCTGCATGATAGACAGGATTTGTTCCATGTTGTTAACGTTGTATGCTGGAATCCCGTAGCCGTTCTCAGCTGCGTGATCCAACAGTAGCCGCATGGGTACAAGTGCCATATTATATTCCTCCTAACTTTGTTTGTTAGCTATTCCGGCGAGAAGCCTCACGTCTGACACTCCCTAGTGACTCGTGAACAGAATCGCCAGTCCAGACATGTCAATTTAGTTGCTTCTAGACAGCGATGCAGCGAGGTAGCGCCGACCTGCGGGGGAAACCCCCATGAGCGACTACCGGTGCGCTCTTGGAGGTTTCCCCATGAGCGACTGCATCAAGACAGGTTAATTCTTTAGATAATCTTAAGATATTTTGCAGCTTTTATTCAAATTTCTTGATTAGATCATCTAGACAAAGCTGAGTCTATAAAACTTGAGAAAACTTACCAAGTCTATAAAATATTGCCCAACGACCCCTGGTAAAAATCTGGATAAACAGTAAAGTATAGGTAGTTTTGCCCTTGATTTTTGAAAACAAGTGCTAACCTTTCTGATGGGATCAATAAATTAAGGTTCGTTGGCGCAAGCGGGTTATGACAAGCCCAGGAAGTATCCCTCTTAAAGCACAGAGGCGGTCAACTGCCAATCTTGTACCTAGTGCCTCATACCATAAGGCTCATATGTATACTTTGTATCAATAGATAAATAAGGCTAACTAACAGTTAGCTAAAAATGGGTCGCCCGGGACTCGAACCCGGAACTAATCGGTTAAAAGCCGAGTACTCTACCATTGAGTTAGCGACCCGGTAAGCTCTTTTGAAACATACCTTTACTAAGAATATCACATTGATAAGGAAATGTCTAGGGAAATTTAGAAAAATTTCGCCGTTAGCCTCACGGATGCCTCACTACTCTCTCCGGGAGCTAAGTAAGTTAAATTTTCCCCAGTGTTAAGAGCATTACGGGGAGCACTCCAAGGTTCAAGGCAATAAAAGTCTTTGCCTTGAACTGTCCAGAATACCAAGGTCGAGAAAACATCAGTGTAGGTCAATGCGATCGCTAATCCCCGTTCGGCATCAGTAACACTGGCAGTATTATTACTCAGTTCCCGAAAGGTTACATCAATTTCATCACAGCTAAAATCAAAACTGCCAGTGAAAGGATGTACTGCTGGAGTTTGCTTCTCCTGATACTCCGATGCAGGAATATCAAACTCCAGTTTAGTTTTGTCAGAGGTCAAGAAGTAGGGATGGAAACCTGTGGAAAAGGGCATCGGTTCAGCGGAATGATTAGTATAGCGCTGATCAATGTCTAGGGTGTTGCCCTTTAATCGATAGGTAAAGGTAACTTCGAAGTCAAACGGATAGACAGAGCGAGTTTGATCATTACTCTTGAGGGTGAGAGTCAACACTGCCATGTCACTCGTTGCACTATCAGTCACCTCCCAAGGCAAATTACGGGCAAAGCCGTGTTGTTTGAGAGTATAGTCTTGGCCAAGGTATGTATAAGTATCATTAACTAAGTTTCCACAGATGGGGAAGAGGATGGGAATGCCACCCCGTACACTCAGATTGGGATCTTTAAAGCGTTCCCCATCAAGATAAAAAATCTCCTGACCTTGGATATTCCAGCGAGTGACAATGCCACCCCGTTCAGGAACCACTTCTAATCGAGACTGGGCATTGTGGTCAGTGAGAATGTAAGTTTCGTATTGGTCTTGACTCCGTAGGATCTCAAACACTGGCTTTTCTCCCTTACGATTTAAAATCAGCTTTATCAGTCTATTGAGTGTCTTACCACTTTTGGTTACAGCAATAGCCTATTTTTGAGTTATTCTGACTGCGACCGATGGCAGGTTGGCAGGTTGGCAGTTTTTTTTCCCAAATTCATGCTTAGTGCCAAGCACTTACAGGGATTAGTATGTCACAATGATCGGTATGTGGAACCTGTAGACACCTACCAAAATGCTTGCTTCTTGAACCAGAAGGCTTTAGCCACGCCGATGTTTATCAGCAGTAGGGTTTCTCCTGCTGTATCCTATAGATAGCCAAGTCGGTGACCCAAAATTTTGGGTCTCAAGCCCCGTCCTTCGTTCGACGGCTTTTAAGTAGAGTATGTTAGAATAAACATGTAGCCTAGTACAGGTAGGATTCGTCGGTACTGCCAATTTAAAAACAACGACGTAAAGCGATACTAGTACACGAGGAGCGAAAAACCTCGCCAAAACGCATGGATCTTAACGGATACCGAAAACCAGTAAAATAGCAAATTGAAATACAAACGTACCGTGGGGCACACGGGAACGGGGGAGACCCAACGCTTAGGGAGATAAGCCCACGCTCGATTAGTTAAATTAGGCTCGATATGCGCGTTTTTAAACGGGTATTTGGCTTAAATATTGCCTTTGCTGGATAACTAATTGTAAGGCATGTCGTAGAACTAAGAATCCCCGCTCATAAGCGGGCGGGGAGTGTCACAGCTAAGAAGACTAAGGGGAACGCCACAGCTCTTTTTGAGCCAAGTTTGTTAGTAGTGTGTTTAAACTGCCACAAAGCGTGTGAGTAAAATCCTACTGTCAACGTTGCTAGTACCCGGTTTTTAACCCCATGAGCAACATTCGCTCACAATCCCCTATTTTTAACTTGGGGGAGCTTTCGGATTCTTACTCCATTGCCATCGATAGCAATACTAGTAGAATCTAAGTTTCCAAATAACTATAGAGTAACCATACCCCCAAACACCATCTCTGAAAGACTACAGCACCATTGCTGGCAAGCAGGAGAAATGGGCCCGCGGAGGTATAGGATACCTAGTTAAATCAATTAAGGGATGTAGCGCCGACCTGAGGGGATTTCCCAAATTCGCGTTCTGCATCAAGACAATGCATAAAAACAATGCATAAAAAAAGTAATCAATCACACAAGCAGCGTTGATCAACTCAAACTCGCTTTTAATGCATGCCTTACTCTCAAGCAATGAACATAAAAGACTATTAAGCTATTTTAATCTTTAACAAGGAATAGACAAACCCGCTTGATTCCATGTTAAGTTAACCAAAAATGATTTCAAGCCAACCCCTACCCTTTAGGGCTGGGGATACGAGGAGTGAGCTACAATTATTGCTAATCCTTTAAATTCTTGGAATCTATTTTTGGTGCTCATGGCGGCTCGACTACTCAAGTAAATGGTATTTTAGTCGCCAGAGCCAACAAAAAAAGGATCTGGAGTATTCCTACTCTGGTGGCTCAGGTTTATTTTAGCCTTCGATTGTATCTCATCATCGTTCCGGATGGAGAGAAACCCGCCAATTATATTCGTGGGAAGTATGTCAAAATAAAGTTGTTTCTAGAGAAACCCAACCGCTTACTTCACCAGTAAAACCAAGAGTTATCTGCAACAGGAGAAGCCGAATATGCTACACCGCAAGATTTATCAACTCTGCTGCGATGGTCGTGAGGTCTGCGTTTTCTTGCGGGATCAGCAACGTTGGATTGAACAGGCCCGCATTGTTGATATCGAGGGAGATTTAGTCACAATTCGTTATGAAACAGACGAAGAGGATGAGATCAGTTCCTGGGAAGAAATGGTCCGCTTGGAAAGCATAGGCTCTGTGAGTCACAAGCTAGCTTCTGTTTTCCGAGGTAATGTTGATCCGATAGTCTCTGATGATTGTCCGGAGGCTGAACAAATTCACCCCCGCTCCCAAGACTTAAATCAGGACTAGATTGTTCATTGTTAATGGACAACTGTTAAGATAAAATTGATAACCCACAACTAGCTAGCAATTTTCCCTTAACTATTCGTTACTCAAGGGGTTCTATCCGTTCAAAAACTGGACAGTACCCCTCCAGTGTTACTTTAAAACCATAGAGAGCTGAGGCTGGATTCCAGCAGCGCTGCCCTCTTTGGTACAAACAATTACCACAACACTCGATATTAATTGGTATCTTGGCTCTGCCCCCTTGTTTGAGTAGTTCTCGTTGTGACAATCCCCGCAAGACCAGTTCTTCTCCTTGCCAGCGGGCTTCTACTAAACCAGTATCAGCGAAATTTTGCCAACGAGGATCCGTTGCGATCGCTCTTGAAAGAGTGATATAGACAAGTGTATCTAATTCATGCAACTCTCCTTCATAGTTTGTTTCCGTTGGTAGAGCTGGTCTGATAAAGGTATCACCAATGGGAAGTTCTACCAGTGTTCCTGCTGCTGGGGTATGGAGGTGATATCGATTTTGTAACTCTTCCAAACCAGCAAGATCAGCTAGGTAGGTAGGAGAACCGTGAACAAAAATCACATGTTGAGGTCGAAGATTATGAATCAACTGTGTGGTGCCCAGACAATCCCCATGTTGAGCCAGCAGATAAGTTTCAACCTTAAGCCATCCGTAGTCATCGATTAGATCCTCCAAAGATTTAGTATGTTCCGGTTGCAGGACAACCCAAGAACGGTTCTCTTGCTGCGAGTACTCCCTCCAATCCATGTTTAAGTCAGTGAGGATAATACAGGGAGATGTACCGATAGCATCTCCCTGCTGGGGATCTAACCGTCGCACCCGAGGACGTACCCGCTCATCCCAAAACAAGGCTTGATGTCGGGCAAAATTTTGTACTGAGCTGGGAAAGTGAGACAGCAGTTCTAAGTAAGCATTACAACCAGCAGCCACGGTTCCATTCACCCAAATATCAAGGTCGCGTCCTGTAAAGTGGTGATGAGAGCGCAGGAGCATCAGGATTTCTTGACCTAGGCCTAAGGTAGGCACTGGCAAAACAACTGAGTTATTGGTAGCAATGGCCTGCTCAATACGCTCTACTAGTTGATTTTCTTGTTGCCGCCGATGGGGATGTCGAGCAGTGCCATAACTGCCTTCTACAATTACCACATCCGGCTGTGTCCCCCTGAGCGATTCAAGGGATAATCCCTCCACCAGCCGTGAGTTAGACAGGAAAAAGTCACCGGTGTAAAGCAGTCGGTAAGTTCGATGGCTAGTTGTATAAGTGAGTAAAAATGCTGCTGCTCCTGGCAAGTGTCCAGCTGGGAACAATTGAGCAGTCAGTCCCTCACAGAATTCTACAGGGGTAGCCCACGGAAGAGCTTGACAAAATGGGAGAATATCCTCAGGAGGCAGTTCCGGCCAGTTGAGTAGTAATAGTTGAGTCGTTACCTCACTGGCGTAGATTGGTAATTGTGGAAAAGTTTGGTGAAGAGCCAGCAATCCCTGACTATGGTCTGAGTGAGCGTGGCTACACAGGACTAAATCTGCTGGTGGTATCCCATCGATCTGTAGGGGGGAAATGTCTTCTAATCCACAATCAAGGAGAATGCGGTGTGGCCCCATCTGCACCAACAAACAAACCCCTTCTGCACCATGACCAACACCGTAAGGAAAGCAGGTTAATCGGTCATCCTGATTAGAGGATGCTACTGGGTGTTGATTGCTCATGAGCTTCAACTTAAGTTTTAGCTAATCCGGCTCAGTTAACCCACGTCTTACTAATCAGGGAAGGGTGAATGATTAAGCCTTGGAAGAGGCAGACAGAATCGGCGATCGCCAACGGAAAATAAGGTGGAACTATTTTTACGAAGGCTGCATCTTCCTTGAAAGGAAAATTAAACAGATTCTTCCCCAGTCAAAACAAACGTGGTAGAGTTGTCACTCCGTACCAATTTAGAGGGGTTTGTATGCTCGATATACCCTATAGGTCACTCTGGAGTTTACAAGAACCTCAAACCCTAACCCTTAGGGTGGATTTTGGGAGTTCTCACCTAGTTTCCCTCCTTTCGAGGTCAGAGTCAAGAGGGTATAAGGATTGGAACATGACCACAGTAGGGACTTAAGTAGGGAGGGACTCGCGAAGTCCCTCTAAGTGAGAATTTCAATTTTTTGACACTACCTATGCCTAGAAGGAAGGGGCTTGGGAAAACCCCAGTCAGCCCCCTTAAACTCCCCGCTTTTCCTTCAGCTTCTAGCCTTTGGCATCTGCTGTAATAGCAGATGCCTGGGTTTTTCCAAGACTCAACGATGAAGGCTTTTTGAAACCTCAGCAGCTGACAGCTAAAGTAAATACTGGAAGCTTAGTGTGCAGAGCCGTTGCCGTGATAATCGTCTGAATCATAAAATCCGTTCTTAGTCCCAAAAAACAGGCACAAAGCAGTAAAAGCAATTGTTAGTACCACTAAAACCAGTTTTACATCCATTTTCTTAATAACTCCTCATGGCTGTATTAACAAAGCGTCACGTTCATTCTAACTCCCTCTTTCGTCCAGAACCTGCCTCCATCCCCTGCCTAAACTGCCACCCACTTAATTTTTGGGTTTAGGCTGATTGGAAGACGGGGAAGTTCAGGTGGGGATAGGGTTTCACGGTTTGTTTCATAAGATGAACAGATTCAATTTAGATCCGTCCGTGTTAGTTGAAAAGCCATGGTTACTGTAATATTTTTCTATTTCTCTATGATTATATATTCTTAATTTTTTAATTAGAGCGAGTATGGTAATATCTTCATCTATGTGTTTGTTGGAGTTTAAAGGCCAAAGTGATAGTGAGCTTATAAAAAATGGCAACTACAAAGTACCAGCTTAAAGAGTACCAGCTGAGTGCGATTGGCCGTAGGCCACGCTAAAAGCGATTGACCGTAGGCCACGCTAAAAGCGATTGACCGTAGGCCACGCTAAAAGCGATTGACCGTAGGTCACGCTACGCGATTGGCCTTTGGCCACGCTAAAAGCGAACGCTATCGGTAGTAACTTAAGTAAATTACGCACTATCTTAGAAGCTGCTAATCACGAACCTATACCAAACTCAAGCTTTTTCCCTACCAGAGCATTCTAGTTGGCCTAAAGCTGCACCATTTCCAACCACCAGAACCATATAATCTAACAGGACGGCTCTAGCCTTTTATATGAAAGAAATATATAAAATTAAGCGTCGCAAATTCATTAAACTTAGCTCCATAACTCTTGGTAGTAGTGTTTTGGCAGCTTGTAATAATCAAAGCTCTACACCATTAACTACAGAAAACAAAGGTAAATTAGATAAAATAAAATTTGCTTTGGGCTGGAAAGCTGAAGCAGAGTATGGTGGTTTTTATCAGGCTGTTGCTACTGGCATTTATCAAAATTATAACCTAGATGTTACTATACAACCAACAGGTCCTCAAAGCAATACCACCCAATTATTAATGGGAGGAGTAGTTGATTTAACTATGGGACAGGCTGTTGATGCTATTAAAGCAGTGCAACAAGGTATTCCCAAAATTACTGTAGCAAGTATCTTCCAAAAAGAAATACGAATTCTATTGGCTCATCCAGGGGTAGGCAATGACTCTCTGGCACAATTAAAAGGTAAACCGATTTTTATTTCTCCTGGAGCCATCACAACCTATTGGCCATTACTCAAGGCAAAATATGGTTTTACAGATGACCAGAAACGACCCTACAACTTTAATGTTAGCCCTTTTTTAGTAGATAAAAATTCAGCTCAACAGGGAATTTTAACTTCTGAACCTTACCTTATAGAAAAGCAAGGAGGCTTGAAGCCCAATATATTATCGTTAGCAGATGCTGGTTATAATCCCTATGCTTTCACCATCGAAACCACGAAGAAACTCGTTGAAACTAACCCCGATCTGGTTCAGCGATTTGTTGATGCGTCAATCAAAGGATGGTATAGCTATCTAGAGAATCCTGAACCAGGTAATGAGCTGATTAAAAAAGATAATCCAGAGATGAAGGATGACCTAATCACCTATGGTCTGGAGAAGCTTAAAGACTATGGTATTATCATCTCTGGTGATGCTGAAAAACTTGGCATTGGGGCAATGACCGATGAACGCTGGGAAAGTTTGTTCAATGAGTTAGTTACCGTTGGGGTAATTGATGCCAAGACTGATTACAAACAAGCCTACACCTTGGATTTTGTTAATAAAGGAGTAGATTTTTATACAAAAAATTAGTTAACATTATAATATATTAGTTATATAAATGTTAATATCCAAGTCAAATATATATTGTTATTAGACATTAATTTATATCTAGTCTTGCCAAGCCAGATTGATAATTTAAACTATTAACGGATTCCTAATTACTGATTATAACTCTTGTCAAAATAGTTTTATGATACTGTTTTTATAAATTTCTTTACGCTGTTACCTGTTACTTCCGACTTCTGCAAGAAGTCTATTGCTAATAACTGACAATAGATGAACCAAAAACCAGCTATTTCTCTTACCCATGTCAATAAAACTTTTGACAATGGTACTGTAGCCATAAAAGATCTAAATCTGAACATCAATAAGTCTGAATTCATCAGTCTGGTTGGACCATCGGGATGTGGTAAGAGTACCCTGCTACGCATCATTGCTGGACTAAGCTCTATGAGTTCGGGAAACATAGAATGGAGCGATCGCGCCCACCAAAAGGAGATAGCTTTTGTCTTCCAAGAAGCAGCACTAATGCCTTGGGCAACGGTAATGGGAAATGTTCGTTTGCCTCTTAAATTAGCTAGGGTCTCTAAAAAAGTTGCTGATAATGCTATTAAAGAAGCGCTCCAATTAGTTGGACTGGAAAGTTTTGCCCAATCCTATCCCCGTCAACTCTCCGGTGGCATGAAAATGCGAGTCTCTATTGCCAGAGCTCTTGTTACTTCTCCCAAGGTATTGCTGATGGATGAGCCGTTTGGAGCCTTGGATGATATCACTCGTACTAAGCTTAACCTGGAGTTACTTGATTTGTGGAGTAAAAAACACTGGACTGTGGTTTTTGTGACTCACAATATTTATGAAGCCGTATATCTATCCAATCGGGTGGTAGTAATGGCAGCTCGTCCAGGTCGAGTAGTGGCGGATATAACTATTGATGAACCATCACCACGTAACGAACAGTTTCGTACATCCTTAGTTTATACCAAATATTGTCAGAAGGTGAGTGAGCAGTTATCAAAAGGGATGAATTATTAGTGATAAATTATAAATTTAACTGATCAATTATGATTATCAAAAATATGACTATAAATTTTACAGCTATATTAAACGGTATCTAATAATTTTATGACAAAAACCAAAGCCTTCGTTCTGCCAAAGCTAAAATTGAAACGTTTGCTATCTATCGATATTATAGCACCTGTGGCAGTGGGAATCCTGGTGTTGATGGTGTGGGATATCTCGGTTCGAGTTACTAGTACCCCCTCCTATATATTACCAGGTCCTTTGCTGATTATCAAGGTATTAATTAGGGACTGGAACAGTTTATTTCAGCCATTGCTGATCACTATAAAAATCACTATAGCGGCCTTTATAACAGCAGCCGTTTCAGGATTGCTAATTGCCATGTTAATGGCTCAGAGTAAGTGGATTGAAAAAAGCTTATATCCCTATGCAGTCGTTCTGCAAACAATGCCTATTGCTGCGATCGCGCCTTTAATTATTATTTGGCTGAGGAACAATACCTTTGCTGCTTTGGTAATTTGTGCTTGGATTGTAGCATTCTTCCCGATTATTTCTAATACGACGTTTGGTTTAAATAGTATCGATTCCAACTTAAGTGACCTGTTCCGGCTTTACAAAGCATCTCGCTGGCAGACAATGCTGTATCTGCGATTACCAAGTGCTTTACCCTATTTTTTAGCTGCATTACGTATCAGTGGTGGATTAGCCTTAATCGGAGCAATAGTAGCTGAGTTTGTTGCCGGTACAGGCGGTGCTAATTCAGGAATTGCTTATCAAATGCTAATTGCTGGCTACAATCTCGAAATTCCCCGGATGTTTGCTGCTTTGTTTATGATTAGTAGTCTAGGTATCTTGATTTTTTTACTCTTGACCACCTTATCCAACTTGGTTCTGGGGCAATGGCATGAAAGTTCTCTTACCAGAGATAATTGATTTGATAATTAATAGTAAAGCAGCTATTAAGATTAATTTTTTATATGATTCGATTTTGATATAAGCGAAATTCTGAATCAAGATCAGGAAAAAAATCTAGATGTACCTCACGCTAACTAGGAAATCCGATATCCGTTTTCATTTCCTATAGCTGAAGTTACCTTTTGGTGATTGATTTTATTGTTACTTTCCATAAACAACTATATATAGTTGTTTATGGAAAGTCATGGCTTAACTCCTGTGATTAACTGCCTATTGTTAATTTCCGGAGCCACTTAAGCAATAGTCGGAAGCTGGTTAGCGTTCGCTAGCCAACGCCCTTCGGGCTAATCGCTTTAGCATCTTCCCAAACTAAGACCTTAGTTTGTTGGGAGAGGGGTTGCTATGGGACGTCGCTCAATGACCTGGTCGATTAAACCATAGTCCTTAGCCTCAGTCGCTGACATAAAGAAATCCCGCTCGGTATCCTCCTGAATCTTTTCCAGTGGCTGACCGGTATGTTCTGCTAAATAATTGTTTAGCTGCTGCTTGTGGTACAGGATTTCTTTTGCTTGGATTTCTATATCGCTTGCCTGTCCCTGTGCTCCTCCCAGTGGCTGATGAATCATAATCCGGGAGTGAGGCAAGCTCATGCGTTTACCCTTAGCACCAGCACTGAGTAAGAAAGCCCCCATACTAGCTGCTAGTCCAACACAGATAGTGCAGACGTCAGGAGCAACTTGATTCATCGTATCGAAAATGCCCATGCCCGCAGTCACTGAACCGCCGGGAGAGTTGATGTACAGGTAAATATCTTTTTCCTGGTCATCGGCTTCTAGAAAGAGTAATTGGGCAACCACTAAGTTAGCTAAGTCAGAATCAACCTGTTGTCCGAGGAATACAATGCGCTCTCGCAACAAACGAGAGTAAATATCAAAGGCACGTTCGCCACGACCGGATTGCTCGATAACTGTAGGAATCATAAAAAATAAGCGTGAAATTTGCAAACCCCGTGTATGGGCGACTGGGGAGGAAAAACAAAGGAAAAGGGCGGTTAAAACCGTCTTGGATCAATGTGGGGAGAACAGATGCAGTTCATACCCGTTCCTGTTAACAGCCTCAAGCCCCTATCGAAGCAAGAGGTCATGTTTGCCTCGCGGCTTGTTATCGGTAGGTACTATCCTGTCAGAATGTAGAATGCGGAATGCGCGAATTTAGAATTTTAAATTCTTCATTCTTCAGATGGCACTGTCTTACCCCTTGTAGGACTGTTTAACTATCTGGTTAATCAGCTTCGGACTGCCATTCGATCCTAAGCTAGGAACTTTCACCCTTGCCGATAACCTAGGCTTCAGAGGTCTTAGGCTGGTCAGCGATCTTGCTTGACTACGCTAGGGAGTGCTGTCTAGGCAAGAGTGGGGTACTGACCCAAGGTGGCTGCTAGATTGGTTTTTCTTTACATTGTAGCGACTAGCAAACTCCTGCTTTGGTTCTAATCTCGGCTACCCCTAATGTATTAAATTACACAGAATGATTTAGGAGCAACCCTTTGCACTGTGCCAGTCACTAAGGCGGAACATATAACTTGGCACTTATATGGCTGCTTAAATAAACTGGTAGAGTTAATTACCTTCACGGGTGTATCAATTTTTAGAAAGTTCGTATCTCAGTTAACTAGCATCGTTTCCGATTGTTTCACCAAGACTAAATATTAGGAATGAGGAGTGTGGCTCGTGTTTAAGAAAGTTTTTCAGGCGCTTACTATTACAATATTGCTCAACTTACTAGTCTATATTAGTCCACCAGATCCTCAACAGTCTGAGAGTTTACCACATTTACAGGAAACCCCAAAAGTTTTATCAAGTTTACCATAGTACCACCAGACATGATTGATTAGTCATTAGTCATTAAACTTTCGAGGTCTTAATTAGTTCCATCTATAGATGGAACTAAGAAACTTGTAGACTAATGACTCAATCATCCAAGGGCAATCGGAGTAATGGAATAAGTTAATCCCCAGGAAAACCCAATCTAACTAAGGCATTGTGAATCCCATCTAACTAACTCGCGGAGCAATGGCGGTTAGTCACCAATTTATCCTATCATTCCAGATGTGAAATTCCACACCCACCCATTGCCGAGCCATGAAATTTAGTCTTTTAATAGAAAACCTGGGTAATACAGCGTCTTTGTGCCATAGCCTGAATAGCGCTACAGAGCTTAACCCTGAAATTACCGGAGTTGCTCCCATCGATAAAGCGACCCCAGGCACTCTCAGTTATATTGAGGGACCCAAGTTTGCCCACATGGTAGAAAAAACCCAGGCGAGTGCCTTAATTTTGTCTCTGGATGAAGCATTACAGGCAAAAGCGACAGAAAGAGGTATTGCTTGGGTAGGGACATCTGAACCGAGATTACTATTTGCGAATGCGATCGCATGTTTCTATCAACCCTTTCAACCAGCACCAGTCATCCACCCCACTGCAGTGATTGACCCAGATGCTCACTTAGGAACAGATGTCTATATTGGACCCAACGTCATAATTTCAGCAGGGGTAAAGATTGGCAATCAGGTTTGTATCCATCCTAATGTAGTAATATATCCTGAAGTAGACATAGGCGATCGCACTGTCTTACATGCCAACTGCACTATTCATGAACGGAGCCGCATTGGTAACGATTGTGTAATTCATAGTGGTGCAGTCATTGGTGCTGAAGGGTTTGGCTTTGTGCCAACCCCCCAAGGGTGGTATAAAATGCAACAGTCTGGCTACACGGTCTTAGAAGATGGGGTGGAAGTTGGCTGTAACAGCACTATTGACCGTCCAGCGGTTGGGGAAACTCGGATTGGACGCAACACTAAATTAGATAATTTGGTACATATTGGTCACGGCTCCGAGGTGGGACAAAACTGTGCCTTGGCAGCCCAAGTCGGATTATCTGGAGGAGTCAAAGTGGGTAATCAAGTGCTGCTGGCAGGTCAGGTAGGAATTGCGAATCAAGTGAAAGTTGGGGATGGAGCAATTGTGACCGCTAAATCTGGAATCCACAAAGATGTAGAACCCGGAAGTGTAGTGTCTGGCTATCCTGCTATTTCCAACAAACTCTGGCTAAAAATATCTGCCATCTACAATCGGCTTCCAGAAATGTATAAAATCTTGAAGCAACTTCAACGAAACCTCAAATAGAAAAAATAAATAATAAAAGTCAAAAAACTGACCAATCTTTGCTATTCCTTTTGCTCTGATTTCGGAATAGTAAGTAATTAAGCTCACTTGAACAGACCTCTTTCCAAAATCTTCATATTGGAGATTAGCTTATGGATGGATAAAAACCCGAATTTGTCAAGGTTATAGTTAATCGTTTCTTCTCGGAAACTTAATGAATAAATATCAAAATATAAATAGTTTGTAAAGATAACCTAGATACATTGACTTTTCATGAAACAACCGTGTAAAAATTTACACAATACGTTGATGATTCATTAGACGATCATCAAACTGATCAGATTAATCAGGGTGTTAATACGGTTGGTGCTCATGTCAAAAGTTAAGATTGCCTCTGATTTTTCTGGAATCATCGTCGTTTCAACTTTTAGCGTTCTAGAAAAATTAATTTTATGTCCACGTCTCAAATGCCAAAACAGTCCACCTTAAGAAAAGAAATTAACTATCTGGTTGATTCGTCTAGTTTTTCTAGTGCTGAACAACCAGTTAAACTAGTTAATGGTGGCTTTGAAGAAGGACTCAAAGGGTGGCAAAAGCTAGGACCAGGTGGGATCAAAAGAGCTAGTTTTGGCATTACTCCAACAGAGGGAGAAAAGCAACTTTTACTCAGAACTAGCAATACCGAAGTCACCAGAACAGGTCAGCCAAAAGCCCCATCAGCCTCTAAACTGGAAGAGTTTTTATACCTGTCCACAGGAACTCTAGATTGTATTGCCCAGAAAATTTTAGACACCGTTGGCATATGTGGTACTTCTAGCAAGGTAGTCAGAGGTGCTGCTATCCAACAAATTATTACCCCTGGTCTTGGTGATACCTTAACCTTTGATTGGAATTTTCTCACCAATGAAGACGTGGGAGATGAGGCTATTGTTGCCGACTTCGCTTTCGTTTGCCTTAGTTCTCCCAAGTCCCAAATTGTCTATGAATTAGCTAACCCCATCCTAGGAGTTTTTAGTCAAGCACCGAACAACTTTTACCACCAAACCGGATTTCAAACATTTACTCATACCTTCACTACACCTGGAACCTACAGCCTAGGCTTTGGTCTTGTGAATGAATTGAGTAATCAAACTCAGTCTGGACTAATCATTGACAATGTTCAGCTAACCAGCGCTACTGTTGATGATCCGGCTTCCCTACTTAGCTTGCTTTCAGTAGCCTCCTTTAAGGAAGCTTAAATAGGACTTAGGCACTCAAGCTATATGTAGAGCTATATCTAGAAATGAGTTGATTTGCTTAAACTCTATCTATAGATATTAGACCAGAGATATTAGACCAGAGATTAAACCTCCTCAGGGCATAAATCTTGTTAAAGCTTAATCTTTAGTAGCAAATCAACCCACCAAGAAGTAGAAATTAACTCATCCAGGCTAGCCAGTACTTCGGAGCTATGAATTGCTGGCTTCACACCAAGGAATATTTTCCGTAGAATGCCTTCTGGATCAATGATATAGGTATGGCGTAGGGACATAATACCTAACCAAGAACCATAAGCCTTGCTGACAGAGCCATCGGTGTCAGCTAAAAGTGGGAACTGTAAACCCTCTGAGTCACAAAACTCGGCGTGAGAATCGACATCATCCACGCTCACCCCTAGGATCTGCACATTTCTGTCTGTATATTTGGGCAAATCTTTCTGAAATCGCTGAGCTTCCAAGGTGCAACCACTAGTAAAGTCTTTGGGATAGAAATAGAGTACCACCCACTTACCGTGATAATCCGAGAGGGACACCTGACCCTTACCAGTATTAGTTGGTAGGGTGAACTCGGGTGCGGGTTTATCGAGAGGAGGTTGTTTGCCACCGAGAGCATGGGCAGGGTTTGGAAAATTTATCCAAGCTAGGAAAACGATAAAGCTAGCCAACAGACTGCCGATAAATGCGCGACGAGAGATCATGATGAAAACAGGAAATTATTCTTCACATAAGTTTACATCATTGATGAACTAAGACTTTATAAACAATTCATCCCGGTTGGCTATGCAGATAATTGACATTTAGCCAAAAATTTGTTACATTTTTTAATATAAACGGGCTACACAGAGTAAATTCGCGGAGCAAAGAACAATGTCCAATCAAGAGTCTAACGAAGCCAAGTTCGGTTTCACCTCTAAAGCAGAAAACTTAAATGGTCGTCTAGCTATGATCGGCTTCATCGCTGCTTTAGTCACAGAATATATTACTGGTCAAGGTGTACTACACTTTTTGGGCTTAATGTAGTTCCTAATAGTTAGTTCAATTTGTCAATCTCAATAAATAGCTGGAGTTCAACATTAGAACTCCAGCTTTCTTATGTGTTTTTAGCTGATTCCATAGTTTTTTCTACGGAATGTCAGCTAAAATATTAAAACGGTGCGACCCCGTAATTTAATTCTTCAAAGGTCAAGCGCACCGGAACTGATTTCTGGATAGGAATTGGGGTAAGGAATGTGATATAATGTCTGCTTGAATACTTATCATGTTTGGTTGATAGCCAATTGAAAATTGAAAATTAGAAATTGTTATAAGTCAATTGACAATTAACAGGTATGGCACCAACCGTATTATATGTGATTAACCAGACTTCATAGTGACTCCCTATTCCCCACCCAGTAGATGTAGCGATAACAGAAAACCCTGATTGCTATCAAGCAGCAGGGTTTTCTATCGGATATATTCCTTGAGAATGCTATTGCGATTTGGATGGCGTAGTTTGCGAAGGGCTTTAGCTTCAATTTGTCGAATCCGTTCCCGCGTCACGTTAAAGATTTGGCCAATTTCTTCCAAAGTCTTCATCCGTCCATCATCTAATCCATAGCGTAGACGCAGTACGTCACGTTCCCGGGGACTAAGGGTATCAAGGACACTTTCTAGATCTTCCCGGAGTAGATTTTTGGAAACCTGATCTTCTGGGGTTTCACCATCGGCTTCAATAAAGTCTCCCAAGCGGGAGTCTTCTTCTTTACCAATAGGCGTTTCTAAGGAGATGGGAAGTTGAGCTGATTTGGCAATGAATCGCAACTTCTCGATGGTCATTTCCATCCGATCTGCAATTTCCTCTTCTGTGGGCTTGCGACCCATTTCTTGAGAAAGGAGTTTAGTAGTTTTCTTGATCCGCGAGATGGTTTCATAAAGGTGAACGGGTAAGCGGATAGTCCGGGACTGGTCAGCAATAGCACGAGTAATAGCTTGACGAATCCACCAGGTAGCATAGGTGGAAAACTTGTAGCCTTTTTCGTGGTCAAATTTTTCCGCAGCCCGGATTAAACCTAGAGAACCTTCTTGAATCAAGTCTTGGAATGAGAGTCCTCGATTCATGTATTTTTTGGCGATGGAAACAACCAAACGGAGGTTAGACTGCACCATTTTTTCCTTAGCCCGCCGACCGACGTGTAAGCGGTAACGGAAAGCTGGCAGCTCCATATGGACCTCTGTTGCCCATTCCCGATCTCCAGGTTCCCGGTCTAACTGCTCAAACAAGCGCTCCCGCACTCGTTCTAATTCCAACAAATCAGCAATTTTACGGGCTAATTCAATTTCTTCATCAGCTCTGAGTAGACGAATCCTGCCAATTTCCTGCAAATAGAGGCGAATTGAATCTTCTGTATAGTGCTTCTTTTTGCTTTGGGTTCGGCGACGGTTAGATCGCCCCTTACCAGGCTTAGTATTCTCCTCATCCGGTTGAGCGTCCACCAAATCATCTCGGTTCACGTCATCCTCAATCAAGACTTCTAAATCGCTCTGAGGTTGGGCGATTGTTGCGAGTAATTCATTTGCCTGGGTCATGTTTTTTCCTCATGCTCCTTCAGTTTCAGACCAGTAGATGATGTCCGTTGATCTACTTAAGATAGCTTAGTCAGTGAGAACCTTGTTTGTTGCACCCTATGGTGGGTCGAATCGCTTCAGCCGTAGGAATTAGATCGACTCTATTTCCTTGGACTTAACTTGCAGTGAATCTACTATCCATTTAAGTGTTAATACTGAATTTTGGGAAGACTTTTTGATTGTAGCCTTATTTACAAAATTTTGCTCTAGTGTTTATCAGAAAAATTTAGCTTATTTATCCGGTCAAAAGCTTTGAGAAATTGTAGCAATAAGTACCCACTTCCCTTATGTCTAAAATTATAGTCACTATTTTAGTACTAATGTTCTATAAAACCCGACAGTTGGACTTTACTACGTTAATTAACTTGTCCTGTATGATAACCATTGACAAGCTCTGGGTCTAGGTAATGATTATTTTGCATTACTCTTGTAACACATAACCCTAGCCAATGTAGTAAGACCCTAAGTGAAAGTACTGCCAAGTAAGTTCATTTAACCAGCTCCTAATTCCCTATTTCTGCGCAAGAGAATGGTGAACCAGGGCATCGGAAATACTCCAGAGAAAGACGATATCAACATTGCCTAGGGGAAGCAACTCTCCTCGTCTGATAGAGCTTTAGGTTGATCATTATTTTAATTTCTAATTTTAATTTTTACGTTTTGCTCATTCTTTTTAAAATTTATCAGATTAGCTGAGCACTACATATAGCGTCAAACTCGATACTGTACTCTATATGAAGTATATAGAGTAGGTAATTCGACCCGAGTAGTTCACTACAGGAGTAATGAAATGGAAAACCGGAAGCGTCTAGCAAAGCAATTTTTCTAGGAGTTTACGGTGCAGTCAGCGAGAAAACCGTAAGTCAATTAACATGCACTACTAATTTTCCTGCCATAGCTGGTTAATACTAACAAAGTTGTAACCTTGGTGCAATAGCTGAGGAATTAACTCAGCCGTAGTTTCAACCACATCTTGTCCTCCATAATAACCATCATGTAAGACGATCAGGGAACCGTTTTGAACCTGCTTTAGGACTCGCTCCACAATTATACTGACACCAGGACGTTTCCAGTCTTCTGGGACAACACTCCACATTACTGATCTATAGTTCCACTGGTGCAGTATATTCAAGGTTCGGGGCGTAAATAATCCGTTAGGGGGACGAACATCTTTTACCTTGTCTGGGTGAATCTGACAAGCTTGAGCGATCGCGTCTTGGGTAAGGAGCAAACTCTGCTTAAGGGCATCCCGTTTTAGAAAGGGAAAAGACTGATGGTAATATCCATGAAGTCCTAACCAGTGACCTTGTTGGTAAACTTCTCTGGCGACACTGGGAGCTTGGTTTACGCAAACGCCCAACCAGAAAAAACTGGCTCTGACTTGGTAGCGGTCTAAGACTTGCAGTAACTTGGGAGTGTAGTCTGGATGGGGTCCATCATCGAAGGTCAGTGCGATCGCAGGTGAATCCGTTGCTCCTGACCACAGGCAATTGGGAAAGGCAGGTTTGAGAATTTGGTACAGAATAGGGT
The DNA here is from genome assembly GCA_011524395.1 of Moorena sp. SS36440bin_2. GTDB lineage: Bacteria > Cyanobacteriota > Cyanobacteriia > Cyanobacteriales > Coleofasciculaceae > Moorena. The sequence goes on along the minus strand of WTKN01000370.1, from coordinate 32,279 downwards.
ATAGCGGAGCAAATTGCATTTAGTCGTAAGTTTGGATGGGGTGGAGTGAATTTGACTAGTTTCCATGTCCTACTTGATCGCATGTTGCGGCGTCGCCAGATTATCTTGATGTTGATCGGCTTTTGTGTAGCAGTAGTGCTTAGCAGTTGTAACACTGTGATTATTACTGAGTATGAAGCTACAGCACTTACCACCTTAACTTGGCGAGTTGAGTATTCTATTAATTCAACAACTGATAGAGATCCTGATGTTGAGGAGTTTGCTTCCAAGTCCGTAGTTAACCGCAATGGTGAGAAACCAGAAGGTGCTGTAACAGGACCTGATGACAAGGGGTTATGGTGGCCAGTTGTGCCACCAAAACCAACCATTGATGAGGTAGAACAGCGTCAGCCACTTCATCATAAGCCTAGCAACCCAGAGATGTTGCGTACAGTTAAATATGAGATCACCTATAAAGAGGGGGCACAGATAGTTACACTACCTACTAACTATGACGTTTACCGGCAAGTTGCTAGAGCCTATCCTTACCGGAAACCTCTACGACTTACCCTGGGAATCAATGATGCTTCGGTGGAAAAAGCTGATACTAAGTGAAGTCAAGAAATGATGACAATGGCTCCCTTGCGGGTGAGCGATGGTGGGGTGTATCGGAGAATTATTAGTTCCATTAACCCCATCACTCGTTATTACTTCACTCTGACATTAATCACACTGGCGTTGAAGTTATAATCTCTACCTTCTAACTCTACCGGAGTACCAATTTTAATCTTGCTATTGCCCAGGACTACTCCATCTTTGGTGATTGTTGCTTTACCACCTAAGGTGAGTAACATATTAATCCCATAAAAGCTAGGTCTGGGATCTGGTAGTTCTTTGATAGAGCCATCTGGTTGTGGCACCAGGACACTTCTACGCAGAATTTTGACGGATTTGACGTCAACCTGACCATAGGGTTGCTTACGAATAACAATATTAGTCTTCTTGGTCTCCTCCAACTGATTGACCAACACATCTGGTTCAAGCAAGCTTAACCCCCGGACAATAACATCTACTTCTACTGGTTTGGTGCTATTGAGTTGGGCAACGGAACCAGACTCACCAGGAAAGAAGAAAATTCCTACAACTACCAACAAAATCACCAAGGCAGCACCGAAGTCGATAATGCTCACCTTGCCAAACAAACGTCCTTTAGAATCTACAATAGCCATAAACTTGGTTAGCTGTTTTTGATAAAATTGTATAGTGTCAAGATAACTCCTTAAGGTTCGCTCGCTCGAGGTTGAATGGCTAAGGGGTTTCTAACCTAGTTATGAAGCGCTCCTGTTAAAGCAGGTCGGCTGTCAACTGCTTTTGATGTATCTAATACCTCATAAATAATACCTATAATTAAAGTTATCCATAAGTGGCGAGTGAGAATAACAAACACCAGGTTCGTCTGTGGAACATATTACCCTATTTGGGGTTCAACCATAACGAGGAATGCTACTGGTCAGTAATTATGGCAGAACACTCCTAGTAGAGAGTGGACTTATGATGTTAAAGACAAGGCTCCTCTACAGCAAGCCATGGCTATTATCCCTTGTTCCACTGGAACAAGGGATAATAGCTAAAATAATCTCTTTTGGATTTAAGAATTCATAATTTTGCTATGTTAAGCAATATATTATCGATTTACTCGCGTTATCGACGTCGTTTGTTGTATCCGTTAATCAGCATGCTTCTATCCCTGACTCTGATGGTGGGAACAGCTCAGGTTGCCCAAGGAGTTCCCTGGTTAGAGCTGCTATTGCGTGGTATTCAGATTATCCAGTTATCTAATATGTCTGATCAACAGGAAGTTCAAATTGGTCAGCAAATTAATCAGCAACTTGTTGGAAAGCAATTTAAGCTCTATCGCAATCGGGAAATTAATCGCTATGTTGATCAAATTGGTCAGCGACTAGCTAAAAGGAGCGAACGCCCAAATATTAACTATACATTTCAGGTGGTTGATGATGGTAATATTAATGCCTTTGCTACCATGGGAGGATTTGTTTATATTAACACGGGTTTAATCGCAGCAGCAGACAATGAAGCTCAACTGGCAAGTGTAATGGCTCATGAAATTGGTCATATTGTAGGTCGTCATAGTATCCAGCAAATTAAGCAAGCCGCGATCGCTAGAGGTTTAGCAGAAGCGGCTGGAGTTGATAGCAACACGATGGTTAATCTGGGCGTGGAATTAGCACTACGTCGTCCCAACAGTCGTCAGCATGAATTTGAAGCTGATGAACTAGGTATCAAGAACTTAAAACAAGCAGGCTATGCTCCGATAGGATCAGTAGACTTTATGAAAAAACTCCTCAAGCAAAGAGGCTTTATTCCAGGGTTTCTGAGTACTCATCCGTCAACAGCAGACCGAATTGATTCCTTGGAGCAATCTATCGATACAAATCGTGCTTATGTTGGTGATGGATTAAACAATCGGGCTTACAAAAACAGAACTCGTGTAGTCCGCAACCAGAAAAAAGCTGCCCTGAAAAGGACAACAGGTCGTGGAGGGCGAGTGCTCAGATAAGCACAGCTAGCTCAAGAGCAGAAAGCTTGATCAATAGTCTTTTTGTTAACCTATATCACCGTCACGAGGTACTCAATACTTGACGTCGGCATATTTTACTAGGTTCTATCTTGGTCACGGCTTCTTCCAAGGGGAATTGGCGAACATCACCCCGAAAGACGTTAACTTGATAAACAAGATTATTGGTAATGTCTAGACCCGTCATCCAACCACTTTTGGGATGATAAGCACCAGTGTCTATATCTAGCCAACCACAACCTTGGGCTATGGTACCGGGAGCCACTCCTGGTAATGTGAAAGTCATGGTGTGACCCGTGATGATCAGCTTGTCGAGAAAGTAAGGTTCACGCATACTGTGAAATTCATCCCGAATCCAACAAAATTGCTCAACGGTTTGCTCCTCAATGGTCATGCGAGGATTAACCCCGGCATGAACTAGCCAGATATCTCCTAAATCCATGTAGGTTGGCAGTGTTTTGATCCAATCTAGGTGATCTTGAGAGACTTTTCCACCATAGCTGTTGATAGTAGTTTCACCACCACTATAGAGCCAGGCTTGTCGTGTTGAGTTAGGTACTGAATTGTTACCGATAATTTCTAGTAACATCAGCTCATGATTACCTAATAAACAGGGGTGAGCGTTTTGCTTGACAAATTCCACAACCTGAGAACTCATCGGTCCTCGATCAATCAAGTCTCCGAGAAAATAAACGGTGTCGTCACTAGTGGGTGCGATCGCATCCAATAAGGCCATAAGAGGATTATAGTGACCATGAACGTCACCGATAACAATACGACGGTGGGTCATTACTTTACTTATCCAAATCTAATTTCGTTAAATATCAGGTAGACGCCTTCATATAAAATTTAAGGTTAATGGCTTTAGGCATCAGATTTCTAGGTTAAATGGCTAAGCGGGTTCTGACCAGCGTATGAAGCGGCCCTCCTCAAGCACAGAGGCTATCAACTGCTTTTGTTGTACCTAATACCTAATACCATTAGCCTCATACCCATTTATAGATTGATGCACCGATTCTTTCACAGTGGTCTTCCTTTTAAGAGATTTGCTATTCCTGAATAGAGTCGTTAAGTGTAATAGTTTTAGAAATAGGCTCAAGTAGTTAGTTTAACTTGTCTTCTAAGTATCTATGTGTAGTATCTATGTAAATTTATCATGAACTACCCGGATTGGCTACGGGTAAGTCGGGCTTTCGCACCCAACTTTTTGCTACAAAAGTCGGTCTTGAACCCAGTTTTTGAAGGGATTACACCTGCCCCTTAACAAGACGGGGATTGACACGATTCAGTTAAAATTAATAGCATCCCCTACCGATACCAAAGCCTATCTGCAATGAACAAGCCAACTACTCTGATTTGAACAAAAACCGTGTCTTCTTCTGGTCTGCCTTTGATTAATACCCTCAAACAACCTACTAGCCAGGCTTGGATCGAGCAAGCCCTTGCAAACCTTGATGTTATTTTACTTGACCATTCCCATTGTGAACGTAAAGCGGCTGGAGTAGCACTGAATTTAATGTTTCGCTACCCCTCCTACAGTAAACTGGTGCGTCAGCTGACGGTTATTGCCCGTGAGGAACTAGAACATTTCGAGCAAGTTAACCAGTGGCTAGAAAGACGTAGCATTCCCTTAGCTCCGCTTTCTTCACCACCCTATGGAGCTGGATTGAAAGCTCAGATTCGCCGAAACGAACCAGAACGGTTGTTGGATTCTTTACTAGTTGCTGGACTGATCGAGGCTCGTTCTCACGAACGTTTGGGATTACTAGCAACTAACTGCTGTGATCCATCTTTAGCAAAATTTTATCGTAGCTTGATGGCATCTGAGGCTCGTCACTATGGTGTTTACTGGGTACTGGCTGATACCTATTTTGAGCGAGTACTTGTAGCTCAGCGGTTGGATGAGTTAGCAGTTAAAGAAAGTGAGTTGCTGCTTACCCTGTACTCAGAACCAAGAATTCACAGTTAGCAGCCAATATGCTCAAAGAAGCAGCGAAACTATACCAGAGCACCGCTGATTAACCAGAAACTGTTGTGGAAACCAATTGGTGCGTTCGCGTAGCGGCGACCTAGGAGCATCGCGTAATGCTTAAGTCATTGGTTTGCGCTTGATCAAAAATGCTCTCAAGCCAGCTGCCTGAGCACCCTGATAGTCTTGTTGAAAACTATCACCAATATGAAAAGCCTCCTGAGCACTACAGTGATGTTTTTGTAAAGCAGCACCAAAAATCTGTGGATCAGGCTTGGCAAAGCCAGTTTGGGTCGAAATTGTGATGGAGGAGAAAAATTCTTCTAATTTTAGGGCTTTTAAGACAAGATGAAGACGGGAATCAAAATTTGAGACAACACCCAACTCAATACCAATATGCTGCCATGCTTTCAGAGCTGGGATAACATCCGGATAAATTAACCAAGGTTGACCAGTGGCAAAGTGGGCATAGAGTTCGTCAAAAAAATCAATGAAATCGGTGAACTGGTCAAGTACACCAACTTGTTCAAAGGTGCGGGAGGCAATCACCGACCACCATTCAAATTCTCGCTGGGGAATTTCTTCAGGATCTGTTTCTGGAAAAACCGCTGGTTCTGCTGAGGCGAAGGCTTTGACAAAGGCTTTGTCCAAAGCTGAAGCAGGTACTGTAACCCCAAATTGATTAGCGATCGCACTATAAACTTCCCCTACACTCCCTTGAACACCAAATAGTGTACCGACAGCATCTAGAAAAATTACTCGCGGTTTTTCCATAGTTAATGGTTAATTGTTAATGGTTAATTGTTCATTTAATTTCAATTTTCCATTTTCCTGTATGTATGCCTTTATGTTCCAGACAGAAGATCTGTTAATGGTTGAGTAATCCAGTTCATGCCAACTTTCAGTTGGTGCTCTATAGTTGGCATTCGATAAAGATAGGCAAGTCGCCGCACTATGTGGGCTAAAGGACCATCGAGCTTCACACCTAAACCAGTAAGAGTTGCATTGTCTTTCCCCAAAGTCATCATCTCTCCCAACTGCTGGTAACGGAAGGGCAGCAGGGGACGCCCAGTTAAAGAAGCCCAGACATTCCAACCCACATAATCAGCTTGCTGAAAAGCGGATTGAGCTGTATTGGGAACTGGTTGATTATCAGCATCTCGGCAATCGGCTAGATCACCTAGGGCAAAAATTTCGGGATGGTCAACCACTTGTAACCTTGGGCTGGTGATCAGCTGACCACGGTGGTTTTGTTTGAGCGGAAGCGATCGCACAACTGGTGTGACTCTTGTGCCTACTGTCCACAGCACTAAATCTACGGGGATAGTATCAACCTGTCCTTTATACAACAGAGAAATGGTGTCAGGTCCAATGGACTCAACACTGGTTTCCAAATCAATCCAGACCTTTTGTTCATTCAAAGCTTTGCGTGCTGCTTCTCGGTTAAAGTCCGTTGATGTTCTTAGAATCACATCAGCGAGTTCAATCAACCGCAACCTTCCGCGCTCTCCCAACCGTTCGGCTAGATGGCAAGCTAGTTCCACACCAGAGTAACCTGCACCTACGATAGCGATCCGGATTTTATCTGTATCCGATTCTTCCAAAATCCGTAACCGTTCTTCCAGGTGATAGGCATCAGTAATAGTTCGGAACGGGATAGCATACTCAGCCACCCCAGGCACCTGCTCTAGGGGGGTTTCTCCACCTAGGGCTAACACCAGGCGATCATACTGAAATTCCGATCCAGTCTCTAGCTGTACCTGCTGCTGTTCTACATCAATGCCTGCTACCGCTGCCTGAGTAAACCTTACACCTGTGTTTGCTAACAATTCTTCATAGGGTGGAGCAATTTCCCAGGTTTGTAGTTCACTAGTCATCAGTTCATACAACAGCGGTGAAAATAAGAACCGATCATTTTGATCAACCAAGACAATTTCTGGTTGTTGGGGCTTTTCCCAAGGCAGCTGGCTTAAGCGTAGGGCTGTATAGAGACCCCCAAAGCCTCCACCGAGAATGCAGATTCGGGCTGGTTGTTTAGTCATGGTTGATTGAATCGGGGATGTCCTCCACGGGGGAACTTCTTTTAGGTTGATCCGCGCTTATGCCCCATATCCGTACCAAAGGTGGGCGTGGGATGAATGGCGGAGGCGGAACTTTGTTTTTTTATTTTCATCTATAATGAAGATAGCAGGGAAAACAAATTAAGAGCTAACCGCCACCTGCGTGCCTAAAAAATAGAACGAGTTGTATTGTTCCGGTGCGGAGGGGCATCCCGTGTCGTTAATAAAGCTTGTCGTTCGCGTAGCGTGGCCAAAGGCCTTGTATCCTAACCGTTGGGTGGAGTTGGCAAGAAGCCTAAACTGAACTCTAAGAGTCAGTTTAGGAGTATGTCACGATAGCAAGGCTATTACAACAGGATAACTGGGTTTAACTTCCCCCACAGTTAATACCAACTATTCAAAGTAGGACGAGTGTTAAGAGTTTTGAGAGTGTCGGGAGATGCCCAGATTAATTTGATCTATAGCCCTAATTTGCCAGAATTGGGATATAAGCCTGAAAATGATTTCAATTTTTATTTTCTAGTTTCTATTTTTTAACTGTTTTATCCTGATCAACCACGCTTCACCTTGAATATGGATTGATGTAACTGTTGCTTTAGACAACAGCTATAAGCATTGTTTTGAGCGAAGCCAAATGAAAAGTTTTCAACACTATCTAGCTCCTGTTGCGATTGCAGCAATTGTCGTTGGTTTCAGTAGCTATGGTTTGGTGAGTGATAACAATCCTGGTTCCCAGAAAACTCCTGTAGGGAATCTATCTGCTGAAGCAACCACCGAGGCTAGCTCTACCACTGGTGTAGCACCCTCTAATACTACTCTACCTAAGAGTACTGTACCTAATAAGGTTGGTAAGGTCGCGCTTAAGGCTACAGTCAGCCAAGGTAATAATAATAGCAATCGAGCTAACGGAGTAATTCTTAATGTCTATCGGGCTGACAGTCAGTGTCAGTCTCTGGTATCTGAACAGGTAGCTGTACCAGTAGGAAATCCAGTAAATACAGTTATAGGAAAAGTTTTAGAGACTGGTAACTCCAGTGACTTTAATGTATCGGGATACCGCGTGAATATCAATGCCAATACTGGTGTGGCTACCGTCGATTTGCGCCTATCACCAGATTCCCAGCGGCAGTTTGTCTCTCTCTCCACTTGTGAGCAATTTGCCCTTTTCGGTAGTTTGCGTAAAACTCTTACTGCTAACTCTCAGTTGAATATTAAAGATGTTCGCTTCACAGAGCAAGGAGAAGATATTTATATTTGAACTGTTCAATAAAACTTACACAAAACCTCAGTTTGTGATACTTTCAGAAGGCTTACCCCATGTAAATTCCAAAAGCCTGATCCAGTAAAAATTTCATCAATTGATTAAAAACCGGACTCGATTCTCTTGGTGCGCGTTCACCCTGGTCGGGAAACCCGACCAGGGTAGCACTGTCGCTCTTCATCCTTACTCCGCCAGCATGTACAAGAATAAGATCCGATAGCCGCAGCCGGGTCCGTTCATCCGACGCCGACGTTACTGCTTTCGGACGTGGGATGAATTGCGGCGGAAGCTAATGAATGGATATTTTTGTTTGTCGAGAGCAATTGGGTTTTGTCTAGATTTGTCCAAGTTTTGATGAGAAGTATCCTTCAACAAAGGTCTTGCTTGTGCAAGACCCACTGTGATTAGCCTAAACGCAATCTGCCGTACTTGTGCTACTGGTAGTTTCAGCTGCTTTGCGATCGCTTTGAGAGAAACTTTGCCTGTTGTATAATTCCACACTTTGCATTCTAAAACGTTGAGTCGATAATGGGATTGGGGTGGATCGCATATGGTACTGACTAAACCCCAATGAGGGTCAGGCAATTGCTCAGCCAAAGCCTCCCAGTGCTGCAGTTCCCTTAACCCGATCAATGTTGCTTCTGTTGCCGGTATACTTAAACCGGTCATTTCCAGGGTTGGAATCGGCACGTTCTGCTCGAATTTAAATCGACCATCTTTCAGTTCAAACAAAGGACACACTTGCCGTTGTATTTGAATCTGAAACAACCATTTTAGTTGTGCAGTTTGTAAAATACCTTGACTTTGGAGGTATAAACCCAGTGGCTGATTGGGAGTACATGACTCAGCTAGTGTAGTGACTATACTGTGTTTAACCCACTGATGTTGAGCAATCAGGACAATTAAACCCTGATGGTCCAATCGATTAGCTGCTGCCACAATCCGACCCTGATACACCCAAAAGTGATGAACTGGTCGCCGGTATCCAGAAACTCTGGGTAAGGCAGTAATTCTGAGCCAACCAGTTTTCTTTCCTTTCTCTAGAAACTGAAAAAGTTCTGGCAAGTATAAATCGCTTAGGTAACCATTAAGGGACATGTCGGGTAATTAAAACCAAGAGAGCACCTTGAAAGTGTCAACTATGAGTGACAATAAATTATATAGTGTTAGATGGTTTGTGCGGCACAATCCGAGTTTTAGATCAACCGCGATCAGCCCCATGTGTGACCCTGGGCGTTGGCTTTTGTTTACTAAGGCCGAGAGTCCTTAGGACAAGTATAAGACGTAGGTTAGCCATCGGTCTTGGCTTTCAAGGTAGGGACGCAACCTTTGATGACTACTCAGCTCCTCATCAATCCCAGACAGAGGTTGTTTTTTTATCGGAGCAAAGATGTTTTGCCATATTACTAAGCACCATTACAAAATTAATTTCCTACTACCAATCTCTGTAACCCTTACATCGTAAGGCTTTGAGTTTTGGAAAATGTGTAATTAATTTTGTGCACCTGCTTATAAGGTTGGCCAAATCGACAAAGTGCTAAGTTTGAATTAAATAAATCTTCCCTTGATGCTGATGGGTGAAAGTTCTTTTGAATAGTTGAAAACGTAGCTGAAGAAGCTAGATACATAGTGTTCGAGTAAAACCCTGGCTCTAAGTCTCCACTCTTTTCTTATCGAGATAAGTGAAACTCTTGGTTCGCGTTGAAGCTTAGCTTTTAAAAAGCGCGGGATAGCACTGGATAAATAATTGTAGTATTCAAGACTAGTTTGATTACGATTTGCAGCTTTGGATTAACGGTGATATCAACTGAGCAATCAACTAAAGTGCGAGCAATTATGAAAATTTTCCCAACTATAAAACTCGCTTTGAGGTCATACAGTTGTGTTGAAAGCCACAATTAAGAGTACCTTTAAGTAGTACTTTACGCAAGTTTTGATCCCCCTTAAAAAGGGATTATTATACCACACTTTACAGTCAGTTAAATGTAGATATGTCACATAATTTGCTAACCAATAAGGGAACTTCTTCTACTAAACCTATTGTGATCAGTCTAAAAGCAACTTGTTGCACTTTTTCTACTGGTACTCTCAGTTGCCTTGCAATTCTCTTGAGAGAAACATTGCCATTGGTGTACTCCCAAACTTGCCACTCTATAGAGTCCAAACTGTATTTAGGTTGACCACCGTTGATACTGACCAAACCGCCATTCGGGTCAGGTATTTTATCTGCCAGAGCTTCCCAGTTGCGGAGCGATCGCAATCCCTTCAACATAGCTATTTTTGTTGGCATACTCAAACCCGTCATTTCTCGTGTTGGTATGGGTACATTCTGTTCAAAGTTAAACTGACCATCTCGGAGCTGAAACAAAGCACACACATGCTGTAAAACTTGCATACGAAATAGCTGTTTTAATTGTTCACCTTGTAAAGCACCCTGAGTTTTCAGGCATAAACCCAGAGGTTTATCTATGGCACACAGCTGAGCCAACTTAGCAATTACCCGTTCGCTAACCCCGCAGTGTTTAACAATCAGCGATACCAAACCTTGATTGTCTAATCGATCTGCAGCTGCCACCAGGTGACCCTGATACATCCAAATATAATGAGTTCTCCTAGGGGTTGCTTGGTTTATGGGCAAGGGAACCAACCTTAGCAAACCAGTTTTTTGTCCCTGGGCGATAAACTGAAAAACTTCTGGTAGGGAAATATCGCTTAAATAGCCTGTAACAGACATAATTGTTAATTTACTTCATACTAAAGGGTTAGCGGAAATTACTAATTTATAATAAATTAAGATTTGTTAAAAAAACACCTGAAAATCGTTTTTAACAGTCAAAGTCAACGTCCTATGACCTGAGTGGCTTGTTAATTTGAAATTAAATCCCATATCAATTGATTAATTCTCTTGAGAGAAACAATAATTGGTAGCAGTTTCCGAAAGGTCAGACCTATCGAGCGATGAGGGGTCTGACCCATCAACTAATCAGGTACTAGCGATGTTAATGCTGGTAAAAAATTTTCCTAGAACGCTTCTACCTTAAGATCTGGAATACCAAAATTATTGCTATGGCCAGATAAATTTTCCAAGAAATTTTATATTTAACAGGCGAGGGGAAAAGCACATTAATAGGCTATAAACGTTTGTATACCCTGTTTTATACCCTATTGGTCAGGCTTGATTTTTTAGTTAGACTCTGATCAGTAATTGCTTACTAGGGTTGGATCAAAATCTTTCAACTGACGCCCTCGCCAATAGGCTGTGCATCCACAACCTACGTTACCCTTAATCGAAGGGCTATATTTAATGGCAAGGGCTACTAAGGCCAAAGGCCGCCCCTAAAGAGCAACGACCACCGCGCTTGAGCACGAGCATGGCGCAAGCTTAAGGGCATATGTGTACGAGAATCCATTCAGGGTAAGCCCTACAAAGTCTATGGGCTGCAACCTATTTTTGAGGTGCGCTCTTCAGACAGCCCACAACAATTAATCTCTTAGTGCGCGTTACCTAGCGCTTTAAAAAAGCACGGGATCACACCGCAAGACCACCATTGCCTGACTCCCCACCCAATATTCCGGTTAGAAACAAAGCAACGTTCGCGTAGCGTGACCTACGGTCAAAGGTTTGCTACTTGGGTCAATAAACGTCGATTCCGTTCGCGTAGCGTGACCTACGGTCAACGGAAAGTCTGCACTTTCACTCTTGCTGAACTATTGTCGGATTCAACTAAATAAGCTTTACACCCTAATGAGATCGTAAAAATGACCGATGCTTGATGGCTACTCTCAAGCTTTATACTGTTGAGCCTAACTCCAAATGAAAGATTAATATCTTTGAATCGATAATCTTTAAACTATCTTTATATTATCCCCAATTGTGAAATCATCGAGTAAGTTCTGAATAAAATGTCAATGTATCAGGTCGATTTTTTAGGTCCTACCTGCTAGCAATTGGGTTTAATAGATCAGGTATCAGCTTGGTGTAAGGCTCAGAAAGCTTTACTCACCTACTGAAAAATTACAACTGAAACATCACAACTGACTGATGTTTCCAGCTAGGGATTGAGCTGGAAATACACAATCTTGACCAATGGCTTTGGCTCGCTCAATAGCCTCATCAGCGGCTCGATAGAGGCTTTCGATGTCTGTGCCATCCTCAGGGTACTCTGCCACCCCAGCACTAAATGTTACCTGCACTAGATCACAGTCATCAAATTCTTCACCAACAGTCTCCAAAATTTCTTGGAGCCTTCTGACCCCAGCCTGTCGATTGAGACCATACATCCCGATGAAGAACTCCTTACCTCCCCAGCGGGCAACTATATCGTGACTGCGAAACTTTTGCCGCAAGATTTGTCCTAACCGCTTCAGAATTCTATCTCCCATCACATGACCATATTGCTCATTCACCTGCTTTAAGTTGTTTAAATCCAATAAGGCATAGCAAAGAGGTTGATGGTAGCGTTGGGATAAGTGCAGTAATCGATTGAATTCTATGGTAGATTGACGACGATTAGCCACACCAGTTAATTGGTCGATTTCTCCTAAACTACGGAGGAGTTTGGTACGCTCTAGACGATGGAAAACACGGGTGACTAACTCAGATTTCGTTATCGGTTTAAAGATATAGTCATCAGCTCCAGCTTGATAAATGCGGTGAATTGTTTCAGAGTCTTGGTGTTCACAAAGCAATAGGATAGGTAATCCATGCCAGATGCGATCATTGCGCACAACTTGGCATAGTTCAATCCCATTGAATTGGGGCATGTCTAAATCCAAAATCAGTAGATCAGGTCCTGTCGCTTCGAGCTGTTCCCAAAATTGATCGGGTTCTTCTAAGGTAATAATCTGCACTCCTAAAGGTTGTAGGAAGTGTCGTATACTTTCGAGCACTAGGGGATCATCGTCTACTGCCAGGACTTTGGCGGTGGAAGGTCTGTCTTGATTTAAGACATCTTCAACAGTTTCTAGTAACTGTATTGGGGTCACGGGTTTGGATAAAAACGCTCGTCCTCCCTGACGAGCAACCTCAACGCGATCGCTAAACCGATTTTGCTGTGTAGAAACGATTACTGGGATTTGAGGGTATTGGTTCTGGAAATATTTTAGGAGTGCGATTCCGACCTCTGGATAATTTGGAAACATCAAGTCCAGTAGCACAACATCAGGTATTTCTTGATCCATTACAACTCTTGCTTCCCTGGGATCTAGGACAACTTTTACTTGCATATCCCAATTCACTGCTTCTCTTTCCAACTGTTGTGTCAGTTGCACGTCTCCATCGATAACTAAAATCAAGGGAAGCTTTTTTGATAATTGCTCTGGTGCCAGGGGGTCTGATTTATTATCATCGGTTAGTTCATACTCTTTTAAGACAGTAATGGTTGGATTATCGTCCAACTCACTACTGACATCACCAGATGAAGCTGATGGAGGTTGCTGCAGTTCTTCAGACAGAAGTGCTACCAAAGATGCAAGATTTTGAATATTAGTTGGGGAACTGAGTTGCTGTAATTGAGGACTAGGTAATTCTATTTGGTTGTCATAGTTCCTGCGTCTTGACCGATATCTTTGTTTACCAGAGTTCCTTGTCGTGCTTATATTGACGAACTGTAGCCAGTTCTCAATAGTTTGGGCTAGGCGTGATCCTTCAACTAAGCCAAACTTATCTAAAGCTCTCACGAGCTTGTGGACTTGCTGCTGGGCTTGTTTTCGCAGCTCCTCAGTAAGATGTCCGGCTTCGAGAGCATTAACCGCCTGTTCTACAGTGGCAAACTGACGCCACATGGTTCCTTTAGAACGCTCCCAAGGCTGATTAAACCTTGTTGGGGTTGGTTTGAGTTTCTTTTTTTTGCTCCTCGGTAAGCTCTTGAGGCGATAGCCCATTCCATAGACAGTTTCAATCACATCATCAGCTTCAACACTCTTGAGCTTGCGCCTTAACCCCTTCACATGTGCCCTAACTGTTTCTGGTGAAGGAGGGTCTTCAAATGACCACAGATGTTCGAGAATGATACTCTGACTAAATACTCGGCGGGGATGGCTCAGGAATAGTTCTAGAAGACCGTATTCCTTTGGTGAGAGATGGAGCAGTTGCCCTTTATACGTTACTTCACAGGTACTCGGGTCTAGGCAAACATCACCCCATTCCAGTAGCCTTAATCCAGAAACACTGTGGTGACGCAGTAATGTCTTAATCCGAGTCAACAGATCCTTGGCTGTAAAGGGTTTAACAATATAATCATCAGCCTCAGCATTAAGCTTGACTTGCTCAGCAATAGCTGCTTGAGAAAGTAACAGCAAAATCCCTCTATCGTAGCTTGCCTGCCGTAGTCGCTTACACAAGCTGATACCATCGAGCTTGGGTAAATCCACTTCGAGCACAATCAGGTCATAGGTAAAGGCTTGAGCATACTCCCAACCTTCTTCCCCATCTCCAGCAATATTTACAATATAATTCTGCTCTCTCAACACTTTACTCAAGGTTAGAGCTAGAGCATTGTCATCCTCTACCAGCAAAAGTCTCATGAACAATCCTGCTGTAAGCCTAGTCCTTTACAAATTTTGGATAAACACAGAACACTCAAAAATATACCTCTTTTGACAGATGCTATATTTAATTTCTTCATATGTGTTCATCACTATTTGGGTTTTACCATTAGTAACGGCTAGTTGCACTGGATCATCTCAAAATTCTGTAAAGAGTGTGTAAAGATTGTGTCAAATTGAGAAGTGAGCCTTCCCTCTGTTGGTGGGCGTTCACCCTTAGCTCTGTTGGTGGGCATTCACCCTTAGCTCTGTTGGTGGGCGTTCACCCTTGTCGGGAAACCCGACCGGTGTCGCACCGCGTCGCAAAAAGGGCGCGCTTAGCACCGCATCGTTTGATCGCAACTTAGGATTCAGTGGCGTTACCACTCCTTAAGAGAAAGGCTCGCGTGGGAAGCCTCTTTTCTTGGAGAACACTAGAAAGAGTAATAATACCAAGTTGGACTCAAATTCGTAAGTCATTCTCTTGGTGGGCGTTCCCTAGCGCGTCGCAAAAAGTGCTAGGTCGCACCGCTTGCAGTTGTTATTAGTCCTTTGTCACCACTCGAAAAGCAATTGAGTAATAGAACTTGAGAAATTCAGGCTTGATGAAGGTTTGCTGGAAAATCTATGGATTTATAGCCATCAAAGCTCTGAAAACTCTCAGAATCTACCATTTACGACC
>WTKN01000370.1:0-17107 GCA_011524395.1 Moorena sp. SS36440bin_2 | reverse complement strand
ATGGATTTATAGCCATCAAAGCTCTGAAAACTCTCAGAATCTACCATTTACGACCCTGTAGTTCTTTTCGGTGAACTTACGCAGATACTCTACAACTAGGCAGGAGTTACTCAATACTGGGCAACACAGTCTATAAGTAGTAGGGGGCATTATTAACGGAAGCTACAGGTACAATTGCTGCGTAAGTTCTTCTAGGGTGGGAATTATCCACCCTACTACTAACCTAAAGTGCTAGTTATCAAAAAACACCTCAAAATGGCTTAAATACACGAAAACTTAGTATAGTTAGATCCTAAATTTAGATTTTACGGCGATCAGCCCACACTCTAGCCATTAGGGGGAGTTTGGTAGATGTCCCATTTAATGATATATTGTACTAGCACTATTAATGCTTGAATCACAGAATCTCTTTGATTGGCATTGAGGCTGACCATCGGGGGTCGGTTGCTTTGATCGACAAAGCCCAACGCGATCGCTACATCCTCTTGGGACCAAGCTCCTTTACAATCAACATGGGTTAGACCAATCACTAAGGGAATTTTCACACGCTGTCCCATAAAACTGAGGAGGCGACGGGAAGCGCTAAACTGACTGGGACGATGGGCATCAACAAGGAGTATGTAAGCATGCGCTTTCCGAATCAGGATGTCCCACATGAAATCAAAGCGAGACTGTCCTGGAGTACCATATAAATGTAGCGCCATATCTTGAGCAAATTGCAAACGCCCAAAGTCCATCGCTACTGTAGTTTTTTCCTTAATTTTACTTGTCACGTCCGTTGCTAGACAATCTGTATCCACTACATCAATTTCGCTAACCGAGCGAATGAAAGAGGATTTTCCAGCACCCACGGCACCGGTTACAACTAGACGCATAATTTCCACGCTTATTTGCTGTTAGCCGTTCTGAAGCAGAATCGGAAACACGACAACATTATTGTCAACCACTGGATTAGGATTACCATGCTCTGATTGCAGAAAAACTACCATTAACTCCAAAACCTAGTTGTTATTAATCGTTATTACCTCCTTAAGAAACCAAGTAAGTGTTGCACAAAGCGATTGCTAAGCTCTTGAGGATTGTCCTCCTCAGTTCCATTTGCCCCAACGGCGACTGGCTCTAATCCCTGTGATTGCCAATAGTTCTGTTGATATGAAGTAAGCATAGGCACTTCTGCGACTAAACCCACGCTAATCAGCCGGAAAGATATCTGTTGAACCGTTTCCAGAGACTTTCCCAACCGAGTAGCAATATCAGTGAGGGGAATCGATCCATTAGCTAATTTCCAAACTGCAGCTTCCATTGGGTCTAGCCCTAACTGGCGATGACCGACCATAGCCCTAGATAGTGCTGAGCTTGTCTCAGGTAGCTTGTCTGCTAATCCAGTCCAATCTGGTAAAGCTCGCAGACCAATTAAAGTTGCTTTGGTAGCTGAGATGCTTAAACCCGTCATTTCTATCGTGGCCAAGGTTGCCTTAGAGTCAAACCTAAATTTAGCATCTTTGAGCCGGAATAAGCCACAAACTGAGCGTAGCACCTGGGCATGAAATAGTAGTCTCAACTGCTCTGGATGCAGAAATCCCTTAGTCTTCAAGTAAAGACCAATAGGTTTATTCGCCGGACATCGATTTACCTGTTCATTGATTACCTCAGGGCTCAGCCAACCCCGCTGACACATCATTTTCAGAAGGCATTGGTTATCCAGACGATGGCTAACTGCCAAGATCCGACCTTGCCGCAGTAGAATATGTCGAGCTTTTATTTCTTGACTATGCCTACTTAGCTTGAATCGCAGGGTTAGTAATCCAGTTTTGTTTCCTTGATCGAGGAACTGAAACAATTCTGGGAGGGAAAATTCCGCTAAAGAACTCGTGATAGCCATTACTTGCCAATAAGAAAGAAATTAACCTATTACTAGGCTTAAATTTATTGATAGTCACATAACATCATGAATAATCTATTTTTTTTAATCCATTTTTTTGGATTTTATCTTAAAGTTATTAAATTTTAATTATTTTACAATGAAATTCCACCCAGTTGGTTGGTACTTAACTAAAGTGTAGAGGACAAAAGTTCTATCTTATGACTGATGCGTAAAGTGAAGATATAAGCATCACAGAGGAGAGGGTCAGGAGGGTTTCTGACATTGGCAATCTCACATTGGCAATAGGCTTAACTCAAACCTGGGGCTTAGATAGTTTTCCTAGTATAGCCACTTGCAGTTAACACCATAGGTATCTTGAGTTACCTAAAATCAAAATGATTTGTTAAATTATTCAAATCACAGCCACCATTTTTACCAAAAATCCTAGCTATTACATTATCTTGAACTAGCTGTCAAGATAAAATTCACCAACCCTACTCTAAGCAGTGGCAACCTTTAATATAGTTGCTGTGGCACTATAGCTAGAGTTTTGTTTCATAAATTCCTGGTATGGTATGGTGAGGCTCTAAAGCTGCCTTCAACTCTGGAATCACCCGCTTGATTTCCAGCATCAGCACCCCCTGTTTAGCTGCCTTGGTGGCTAAGACTAATAGAACAGCATACTCGCCACAGTTGGTTAGTATGCCATAACCTTTATTACCTTCTACGAAGATGCGGTCTAGAATGCCTCTGGACAATTCCGAGCCAATCCGTTCACCCAAGGATAACATAGCAGCTGACATGGCTGATACTCGTTCTTCATCCATCTCGCTCGGTAAACTGGATGCTATAGGCAGTCCATCAGGAGAAACTAAAGCAGCTCCTTGAACCTCACTGGTGCTGGTAACAAAATTTTGGATAATGGTCTCCAGCTTGGCGGTATTAATGGTCATGGTTATCCATTCCTCATCAAAACGTTACTGCTCAATTGAGTTTGTCGAAAATAGAGTGATAGGGAAAGTCTAGCCAATTATCAACGTCTAGTTGCCATACTCGCTCGTTGCCGTAAAATCGTCGAAGATGTGGCTTGGGTGCGCATATCAGGAAATATAGCCCGAAGCTACACAAGACCTATGAAACCTTTTCTCCCATATCAGGAAGCCATGTCTCAGACTATGGCCTAGACTCGGGTCAAATGAGCTATAATGCAGACTTTGTGGTGCCTGAAATTGCCTAGGTCGGCTTATTGGCGGGGGATTTTCATCCTAGTAAGCGTGCTGGTAAAACAGCACATATCATCCGTGAGGTTGAGAATCTAAGACCATAACGCACCAGGGTTTAGCCGGATAAGTAAGTTAATTGAACTAGTATTATAGACAAAAACTATGCGAACTCATTATTGTGGTGAACTCCGAAGCCAGCACATTGGTAAAACTATTACCCTCTGTGGCTGGGTCTCGAAACGTCGTGACCATGGAGGTGTCATCTTCTTAGACCTACGGGATATTCGTGGTGTTGTCCAAATTGTTAGTGACCCTGAGCGTACCCCCGATTCCTATAACGATGCCGATCACCTGCGCAATGAATATGTAGTAAACGTTACTGGACGAGTTACTAAGCGTCCTGAGGAATCCCTTAATCCTAAATTGCCTACTGGCGAGGTAGAAATTTACGCTGATAGCATTGAACTGCTCAATAAAGTGCGTAAGCAGTTGCCATTTCAGGTGTCCAGTGCTGATACTGAGTCAGTGCGAGAAGACTTACGGCTGAAGTATCGCTACTTGGACTTAAGACGCGATCGCATGAGCAAAAACCTGCAACTGCGCCATCAAGTGATTAGAGGAATTCGCCGTTACCTCGAAGATGAACAAGGCTTTATGGAAGTGGAAACCCCAGTGCTAACTCGTTCCACTCCCGAAGGTGCTAGAGACTATCTTGTCCCCTCCCGTGTTAATCCAGGTCAGTGGTACGCTCTGCCCCAATCTCCCCAATTGTTTAAGCAGTTGTTGATGGTATCGGGTATGGATCGATACTACCAGATTGCCCGATGTTTCAGGGATGAAGACCTCAGAGCTGACCGACAGCCAGAGTTTACCCAGTTGGACATGGAAATGTCGTTTATGTCCCAAGAGGAAATTCTCCAGCTTAATGAGACATTAGTATTTCACATTTTTAAAACAGTCAAAGGTATTGATATCCCCAGACCATTCCCCCGCCTCACTTACGCTGAAGCCATGGAACGCTACGGAAGTGATAAGCCCGATACTCGCTTTGGCTTAGAACTAGTCAATGTCTCTGATTTGATGAAAGATTCTGGCTTCAAAGTCTTTTCGGGTGCAGTAAAGAGTGGGGGTGTAGTCAAAGTTCTACCTATTCCTGGTGGTAATGAAGCTATATCGAATGTCCGGATTAAACCAGGGGGTGACTTATTCAAAGAAGCAAGCGAAGCTGGTGCTAAGGGGATAGCTTACATCCGGGTGCGAGAAGGAGGGGAAATTGATACCATCGGGGCGATTAAGGATAACCTAAGCGATAGCCAAAAACAGCAGTTATTAGAAGTAACTGGTGCTACTGCTGGTCATTTGCTGCTGTTTGGTGCTGGTTCAGCTGACATCGTTAATAAAACCCTCGACCGCTTACGACTTGTGATTGGTCAAGAATTGGGATTAATTGATTCAACAAAGATTAACTTACTCTGGGTAACAGACTTCCCCATGTTTGAGTGGAATGCCGATGAAAAGCGTTTAGAAGCACTGCACCACCCATTTACAGCTCCTCATCCTGATGACTTAGATGATTTTAAAACTGCTCGGGCTCAAGCCTATGACTTAGTATGGAACGGGGTAGAAATCGGTGGTGGTAGTCTCCGGATATACCAGCCAGAGATTCAGCAACAGGTTTTTGAAGCTATTGGCTTGTCTGAAGAGGAAGCTTACAGTAAGTTTGGGTTTCTGCTGGAAGCCTTTGACTATGGTGCCCCTCCTCACGGTGGGATTGCTTATGGTTTGGATCGGCTAGTAATGCTATTAGCTGGGGAAGAATCGATTCGGGATGTGATTGCTTTCCCGAAAACCCAACAAGCACGTTCTTTGCTAACTGATGCTCCAGGTGCTGTGGATGATAAACAGTTAAAAGAGTTGTACGTAGCTTCTACCTATCACGATGAAGCATGAAATATCAAGTATGAAACATTATGAAGTATCAAGTATGAAGTATCAAAACTTCATCCTTGATCTTGGTTAGAAGAGCGATCGCTTGGAGGTTCATTTAACCATGCCAGTGCCGCACCGCCAACTTCTGATAGAATACTGATCAAACGATACAAGGCAACCGAACTCAGCACCACTGCCGGAGCAAAGTCATGCTCTAGTAAACCCACAGCAGTGGCTTCAAATACTCCAACTCCCCCTGGTGCCCCTGGGACAATTAAGCCCAACAGCCAAGCTAGACTAAACCCACTAAGCAACAGGGGGAGTTGGCTGGGGCTGATTGGACTTAAGGCTAACAGGGTAAGCAAAAAGCCTAAACCTCGCAATCCCAAAAATCCCAATTCCCCCAACAATGGTAGGATTGGGTAGCGTTTGACCCGGATAATCTGATCAACACCTGATTCAATGCTTTTCTTCTTACCTGTTAATTTAGCTAAATACTGTAGGCATGGGTTTAAACACCAAGGATGAATCAGTATCAGTACAGCAAACAGAATTGGGAGTTGAATGATCCGGCTAGCCAAAGGAGAACTGATCAAAGCCAGCAATAAAGCACCTACTGCCATCATGGGAGGTTCCATTAACACACTCAGAGTAGCTACTCCCAATGGAACTCCTGCTGTTTTCGCTGCCCAGATCCGACCATAGAAGTGCCAAACGTTACCTGGTAAGTATTTGGCAATGTTAACTTTCAGATAGATCCGGATACACCATCCAAGCCCTAGTTGTTGGTCGAATTCCCGGAGTATCCAATGCCAAACCCAGCCAGTCCAGGTGTGGGCTAGCAATGTGACGCCAACAGCGATCCCTAAACAAGTCCATCCAGAAGTGCTGATCCGAATCGCTAGCACTTCTTGCCAGTTGTCTTTCAAGGCTTTTGCTAAAAAGAATAATGTCCCACCTAAGATTACCCAGCGTAGGTAAGGTTTTAGACGTGATAGGACTCGCTTAATCGCTACATTCATTGACTATCTATTCTAACATTTTTACAAAGTAATACGACACGAACGAAGATATCACAAATGACAGACAAAGAATGGGAGTGATAAAATGCTAAAAACTCAATTAGATTACTAATAGTTAAAAATATATATTTAAAATATAGCATTGTTTATAAAAATTTAGAATTGATCAGCAGTGTCATCGAGTAAGCCTGTTTACAGCAAGTTGGGTTGTTACTAGGTCACTATTGCAAGGGTTTTTTGCCCAAGACGATTGAGCGTTGAGCGTTGACGGTTAAAAGTCAAATTCAAGGATAGTCTTACCAGTAAATTACATCTTTAAGCGGCAACTTAGTATTAGACTCGCTTACACTCGAAAGCAAGGGGCTTTGTAGCAGTAGCATCACTATGCCAGAAAACATGTCGGACAAGCCATCGTTCCAAAACAAGTCAAATGAGAAAGCTTTGGAACCAGAAGAAAACTTGGTCATGGGGTTGTGGGGAAAATTTACCTCACAGTTTCACGACGGAAAATCAACCTCACAGTTTCAAGAGAAGTATTACCAAAGCTTAGTCTACGGTTTTCGTGACTTAAAGACGGTAGTGTTGAACACAAGGCTATCAAGGCTCTCATTCGAGCAGGTCTTTGTCCCCCTAAGATTCGCTACAAAAATTTCAGGTAATAGACCTAAGCAATGGACAAACTCCCATCAATCTCAGATCAATCAGGAAATTTGGGATTTTATCGCCAAAATACCTAAAAGACCAGCCTATCGACACTTGGCAATCATTGCCCCCCCAGGGTCAGGAAAAACCACTACGTTGCAGCATTTGACCCTGACCTATGCCAACAATGCTCACCGCCAGTATAAAGCGCCAAAACTAATTCCTATACTGGTAGATTTGCGGAATAGTTGCGATCGCATTACTAGTGAGCAAACACCATTATTGGCACAGCTAGTTACGAAACAAGTTGAGGAAGGGTCATTACCAGGATTGGGTCAATCCGCAGGCTTGGAAAAACCTCCTGCTAATTGGTTTCGGGATCAATTAGAAAATGGCAAATGCTTAGTGATGTTGGATGGGTTGGATGAAGTCGCTGATCCGGATCAGCGTCAGCAGGTGAGTCAATGGGTTAACCAGCAGATGCAAACCTATCCCCAAACTGCTTTTATCGTGACATATCGTCACCAGGGCTATCGTAGTATACTGGGGTCGCAGATCGAAACAGTTTTAGAAGTACAACCATTCAATTTCAACCAAATTCAGCAATTTCTTCAGGGCTGGTATCGACAAGCTAAGATTAGTAGTCCCAGAAAACAATTATCAGCTCACAAGCAAGTTGAGGATTTAGTAGAGCGGATTAGAAATAATCCCTCGATAGCTTCAATGGCAAGCAACCCACTGTTGCTAACTATGATAGCTACCCTTCACGCTTGCGGTAGCATCTTACCAGACCGTCGGGGAGAACTTTACAGCAAAATTTGCCATGTATTGCTGGAGGTGTCATCAACTCATAAAAGCCCTATACAGCTCACAACCGTGCAAAAACAATCAGTCTTACAAAGACTAGCACTAGGGTTGATGGAACAGAAAACTTGTGAATTCACCCCATCTGATAGTCAAGAGCACCTAGCATCAGTAGCAGGAAGTCCACTAAAACCAAAGGAATTTCTTAAGCATATAGAGACAGCTACTGGGTTATTAGTGGAAACGAGGCTCGGGATTTACGAGTTTGCTCACCAGAGTTTTCAGGACTATTTAGCCGCTGCTCAGGTAAAGGAACTGAACCAAGAGCAGATATTGACTAAAAACGTGGATAATCCCTGGTGGACTGAAACTATCCGCTTCTGGGCGTCGGATGGTGATGGCACTAACTTGATTCGTGCAGCCTTGGAAAAGGCTACAGAAGAGTCTTTAGCTTTTGCTTATGATTGCCTAGCGCAAGGGTTGACCGTTAAGCCGAAGCTAGAGCAACAACTTGAACAAGTCCTAGCAGCCAATTTAGCATCCCCTAATCCCGAAATTGCTCAGTTAGCTGCAGAGGTTAAGTTATCTAGGCGGTTGAATCAACTATTCCGAATTGATGACAGAATCGAAATTGGCTTGGGTTATATTACCTGTGCTGAGTATCAATTATTTTTAGATGAAACCTTAGCAGCAGGTGAGTATCATCAGCCTGATCATTGGGAAAGCAAACGGTTTATAGCGTTAGAGGGAAATCAGCCAATTACTGGAATTCGAGCTTGTGATGCAGAAGCATTTTGTAAATGGTTGACTCAACACTACTCAACACCAGGATTCAGATACAGATTGCCCACTTCTGATGAAGCAGAGGAGTACCCAGGTATTGAACAGGCAGTAGGCTGCTGGTGCCAGGAAAAAGAACATAACGTGATTGTGGGGATAAAAACAGCTAAGTGGCAAAATTGGCAAAAACAATTAGCTAATGTTGTTCAACTAGATATAGCTCTAGATTTAAACCTAAACTTGGAGGGGGAACTAGAACTGTTCCGATACCTAGATATCCAACTCTACCGGTATTTAGAGCTTAACCTCTACCAATACCGAAACCTTTACCAAGAGCTGGAACAAAACCTCGACCTCGATCGATACCTTTACCAAAACCTTGAGCCATACCAAGACCTATACAAAGACCTCAAGCTAGGTAAATATATCAACCTCAATCCCTACCTCAACCTCAACCTTGACCGATACGAAAACCCAGATCTTAAATTACTCCGCTTCTATGTGCTGTTAGTATTTATTGCCTGGAGTGTGCGAGCTGATATTTATCAAAAAGCTGCTACCAATCCTGAAATACTTAAACCTGTTCATTTGACGGTTAAAAATTGTCAAGACTTAAGCCGTAAATATGCCAGTAATAGGGATAAAATTGCTCCAATTTACACATTATTTTTATTAATGGATGAGCGAAGAACTGGTCGAATGCTAGCTTGGGAGGGAATTCGTTTTGTTCGAGAAAAAGTCAACTAAAATATCCAATAAAAAATGGTAAATTATTAACATTTATAAATTTAAATGCCTATATTACCATGGGCGAAGCGGGCAAGCTAAATGCTAATAGCTAAATATAATAAGCTGTTCAGCATTTAGATTGGGATACCTAAATTGCTCAAAGGGAACAGGGAACAGCGGATCTGGGAACAGGGAACAGGTAAAAACCAATTTAAATGCGCATCAGCTTAGCTAAATCAAATCTTGCGAATTTACCATTATCATTAATCACCACAATAAACAATCAAATCAATTTCTACATCACCATTACCAGCCAGACCTATGACTCCAACCGTTGTTCGACAAGGTAACCGATTCTTGTTAAAATAACATGCATATAAGTCATTCACTGTCTGGTAGTATCTAAAATCAGTGACAAAAATGCGAGCCATAACTACCTGAGCGAAGCTAGTGCCAGCATGCTCTAAAACCAGCTTCAAGTTTTCCATGACCTGTTTAGTCTGTTCCTCAATTGACCCAATTATTACTTTTCCAGTGACAGGGTCTTCAGCTAGCTGTCCCGTCACAAATAGAAAATCTCCTGCCCGAACAGCGTGAGAATAAGGTGCTACAGGTGGCAAAACGTTGTTTGGTAAAGTGATATATTCCAACACGTTTTCAATTCCTTAAACAATAAACTTGAAATTTTTTTCTGAATTTGATTTTCAAGTGTAGAAATTATAATTAAGGCAGTAACTGCCAAAGTTAGCCACTTGTGGTTTATTTTTGTTAGCCTGCATGAAAGTCTTCAATTAACTCAATACCTGAGCTCCTAGAATGTCTAGACCAGTTTTATACATCGCTATCACTAGCCACGGTTTTGGTCATGCTGTACGTACTGCCTCCGTAGCTGCGGCTATTCAACGACTGTGTCCGGATATCTTACTGATTCTAGTAACAACAATACCACGCTGGTTATTAGAATCCTACATTCCGGGGGATTTTATCCATCGCCCACGGGCTTTTGATGTTGGTGTTATTCAAACCGACAGCTTAACAATGGATAAAGAGGTAACCTTAAGCAAACTACAGCAAATTCGTTCCAATGCTAGATCAATTATTGCTAGTGAGGTTGACTTTATTCGTAACAATCGAGTAGGGCTGATATTAGCCGATATTCCCCCCTTAGCTGTAGGTATTGCTCAAGCCGCTGACATTCCCTGTTGGATGATGAGTAACTTTGGCTGGGACTTCATCTACCGAGACTGGGGAGGAGAGTTTGCTGAGATTGCCGATTGGATCAGTGAGTATTACAGAAAATGCGATCGCTTATTTCGCCTTCCTTTACATGAACCCATGAGCGCCTTCACCAATATCACCGATGTGGGTTTAACAGGGGGATTCCCAGGTTACAGTACAGATCAATTAACGAAGCATTTTGATCTGAAGTCTCCAAAGTCTAAAACTGCTTTACTAACCTTTGGGGGATTAGGGTTGGAACAAATTCCTTACCATAATCTATCTCGATTCCCTAGCTGGAAGTTTATCACATTTGACTTTCAAGCACCAGATTTACCCAATTTACTTAAAATCAAGGGTCACGACTATCGACCTGTGGATTTCATGCCCTTGTGTTCGCGAGTTATTTCCAAACCCGGATACAGTACTTTTGCTGAAGCCTTACGCCTCGATATACCTATTTCTTCAGTTACCCGCTCGGGATTTGCTGAAGCCGCTATCCTAATAGAAGGGTTGCAAGACTACGGTCACCACCAGATTTTAACACCGACAGAATTTTTCCACGGCAAGTGGGAATTCCTCCATCATGGTCCCAAGCCTCCCAGAAAATCTCAAAGCTTGGTAAAGGATGGAACAGACAAGATTGCTAAAAATATTGTTAACTACCTCCAGACTCATACTAAATAGCCTAAATAGCCCCTGCCATGATATCTACCGTAGATTCGCTTATAGAACAGATCCAGAATAGCCATAATTCTATCCCAAAGTCCATCGACACACCAGAAACCTCTACTATTGAAGAGGAAACCTCTAAAGAGCAGACCTCTTTCCCCAGCCTAGAGTTGGCAGCACGAGACGTTCGTATGGTACTTGATCAACAAAGGGAGCGCAGTCAAACCTTAACCACAAAGCTCAATATCTTGTTTGTCACTAACGGAGCCTTGTTAACGAGTTTAACCATCTCTGGATTAGTATTTTTTCGCAGCCCCTTTGGTATTGCTGAGATACTGGGATTTATGCTTAATTTTACCCTACTAATCCGTGCTTTTCTCCCGCGTCAGATCGCAGTCAGTCCCAACTTGGGAGATAAAAAATTCCTAGAACGTTACCTGGTACTCTCTCCAGAACAATACCAGCTACAGATGCTGGTTAATCTGGTAGAGACTTATAATGCAAACAGGCAGCGATTAGAAGATTTTTCTCTATCGTTGAAGTATTCTGCTTATGTAACTTGGGGGGTTGCCTTGATTATTACGTTGAATGTCATAGCAGAGTTTTGCATTCCTGCGCTTAAACTGATGTGATGTATTGTTGGCTTTCGCTGAGACTATGAATTCTAAACAGGTTAATAACAAACCCTCTGGAGAACCTTTGAGTTTACCAGAACCAGACCCAGAGAACATCACTGTCTTGACCCGTAACCTCCCCAACGAGCCTATTCTGCCCTGGAATCACTATGATTCCCCTTGGCGTGACGGGGAACCAGAGAATCCAGAGGCATTGGAAAATTCCGAGCAGGCAGATGAGTCGAGTGACAATCAATCTGCAACTGAGCCAGAATCAGCAGAAAAGCCGGAGTTATCAGAAACTGCTGCTCAACTCGATAAGCTGTATACAGAAGCATTGGCAACTGTCCCTGAGTCCTTATTAGAAGATACTCTAGAGTCATCAGAAACTGCTGCCGAATTGGCAACTGTCCCTGAGTCCTTATCAGAAGATACTATAGAGTCATCAGAAACTGCTGCTGTGGTGGATAAGTCTGCTGAAAATCCACCCACAGCTGTAGCCACAGAAAACTCCGTTACACCTGTTGTGGTGGATAAGTCTGCTGAAAATCCACCCACAGCTGTAGCCACAGAAACTTCCGTTACACCATCGGAGGAACTGAAACAGCTCGGGTAGCAGTGGCTCGATTAACCAACCCTTCTATGACTCATTATCAACAACGACTCAAAATTAAAACTACCGGTAAATCCTTCTCCAACATTACCGCGAAAGTTCAATCCGTGGTTGCTACATCAGGACTGGAGACTGGATTGTGTACGATTTTCCTGCGTCATACCTCAGCAAGTTTGATAATTCAGGAAAATGCTGATCCTGATGTGCTCATGGATTTGTCGAACTTTTTTGCTAAATTAGTACCAGAAGATGGCAAAAGTTATAGCCATAGTGCGGAAGGTCCCGATGATATGCCTGCTCATATCCGCACTGTACTGACCAAAACATCGGAACAGATTCCTATTGCTCAAGGGAGATTGCTCCTAGGAACCTGGCAGGGCATTTATATTTGGGAGCATCGCCGACAGGCTCACTACCGGGAGGTGGTGGTGCATATCGCAGGTAATTAATCTCAACCACTATCAACAAGAATAAATGGTGACCAGTACTAAGGGCTTGTGACAGTGACTGTATTCAGGAGTCAAGAGCCCCGAGAGTTGTACTTGCTGTAGGGCTTGATTATTAGTGGTGTTGTCTTTTGCAAGGGTTTTTTAAAAAGCATCCATAACTACCTGGTTACCTTGGGCATCAACCACCCAGACTGATATCACATTCGGGTTGATCCCTATTGACTTCTCTCCCAACAAGTCTGCTAACCTATGTCTTTAAAGCAGATTAGGAATTTTTACCATTGTGAGTGCAAAGGGTTTGCCTGAAACCACTGCCTACGTCAGAATTACGCGGCACTGCTGGCAACAGGGCAAGATTGAAGGGGAAGTCCAAGCCGCAGACTATGAATGGGAGTTTAAGTGGCATTTTCGGGTAAGTCAGCTGTTAGTCACCCCCTCTCTGGGCCGTGCCTTGATTCAGGAACCCCTTGGCAGATTTTTAGAACAGTGGGATTACCAGCTCGAACCAGGAGGAAACTATGCTTTTACCATTCGAGCTGAACTATAGCATTTATCAATTCTGTGAGGTACTTTTGTTATGAATTTTATTTATTATTGGAATAGGGATTAATAAAATTTTGTACCTCATAAATATGATATAATAGATATTATCACAAGGGATAAGAGGGGAAAGTTAGAACAGGCTTGAGCATCCTGTAAATCGGTAATGCCCAAGGGAAGACAACGATTCCCTTCTAGCTTTTGCTTTTGATGATATAGCGCTCGATTAACAAAATTGCCACAATATCATCAATGGGTCGAGGAGGTTGGCGCATTCCTTGGGGGATAAGCCGTTGGAACCCTTTGGGAGGATACATTTGCCAGTACCGTGGGCGAGCTTCTAAACTACTGTAGCGCTCATCTACCAGGACAATGGGTACTGATGCTGGTAATTCCTCCTGGATTTTCCGTTTCCATCTCTTGGCAGTAGTTTGGTCTCCCATCACAATGGTTTCAATGGGGAATTGTTGACACAGTTGCTGGAGTTTTGCGATCGCATTTCCTGAAGCCACTACCTCATGGGTTAGCAGCTGACCCTCTTTCTCCATCACTGCTACACCACATTTATCTCGTCCTGGATCGAAGCCTAAAATCATCTCAAGTCACGGGTTATATCAATCTTTGTCAAAATTGCTAATCTGGCCACACAACTAGTACCCTACCCTACAAGTATAGTGATTGCCTAAATCCTGATTGGTATAAATCATGGGCGAAACGAACCTTGAGACAACACCATTACACCAGATGAACCCAGAGAGTCGATTTTCTGAGCTGGTGGCAGATTATGCCAAATACCGACCCAGTTACCCAGCTGCAGCTATCGATAAGATTCTGGAAGGACTTGAGAACAGAGGGCAACTGGTAGCTGCGGATATTGGTGCAGGAACAGGAATTTCCTCTCGGCTACTAGCTCAATGGGGAGTTCGAGTTATTGCCATCGAACCCAATACCGAGATGAGACAAGCTGCTAGCACCGATCCATTGGTTGAATTCCGGGATGGGACTGCTCAACAGACCAACTTACCTGATGCATCTATTGACTTAGTGGCTTGCTTTCAATCCTTCCATTGGTTTGACCCAGAGCCAACTTTGCTAGAGTTTCGCCGTATCCTGAAGCCTACTGGACAATTAGCTGTGGTCTGGAATGACCGCAACCGCCAAGATGATTTTACCCAAGGCTATAGTCATCTAGTGCAAATCGCCTCCAATCATCATCCCGCCGAATCCCGTATGTGTTCGGTAGACCCCTTGCTCGCTAGTCCATTGTTTCCCAATGTCTATTCCTACACTTTTTCTTATCACCAAGCCTTAGATAAAGATGCTCTGATTGGTCGTGCTATGAGTGTCTCGTATATCCCACGAGAAGGATTAGCGCACCAGAAACTTATTTCTGATTTGCAGGAATTGTACAACAGCTGGTGTGATCACAAAGGTTTAGTTTACTTGAGGTATCGTACCAGGGTTTACCTAGCTCAACCTGAGTGCTAAGTCGTGATCAATAATTGTCAGTATAGCATTTTTAATTGTGTTATACTACTTAGTTAGTCTAGTTTAGTTCGTCCAATTTCAAATCATCAATATAGAGAAGGAAGAAGCCTAGAAAGATTGTCATTACTGATCGCCAAAAAGGTTGAATAGGTATGTCCCAAAGCAACCCCCATATCCCACACCAGGAAATTATGATGGCGATCATAGTATACATAGTTGATAGGTTCGGATATTTGGTTTTGAAGTGGTAGAAGAGCTTTTCCCTCCAATTCATTTCCTCGAAATCTTTTTCTATAAGAATTTTTTTCATAACTACCAGCTCTTGCAATGATAGGTCATCTATCCAGATCATGAGCAGACCAAGCATTAACAAAGCAAAGTGACGCATAACAACTTTTAGGGCAAAATCAGGGACAGGCTCCTCGAGCAAATTGGTTTCTTGTGCCCATGAATCCAAGAGGAGGATAGTACCACTCCAGATGGCGATGATATTAATTGTTACATATAGAGCCTGGATGTTAGGGTATTTAGTCTTGAGGGTATCGAAGAACCTCTCTCGCAGACTAGGGCGACTAGAGGGTTTTGGTTGGATATCTGAAATAGCTGATTGGATGTTTTTTTTTGGATCCATATTAAGTCCTTAAATTAGAACTCAAGGAAACTGATTTAATCTAATACACTTGTGGATTCACACAATAGGGTAATCGCTTACCCAAAAGTCCAGCAATAATATTATTGACCGCCATCGTAGCCATTTGCGATCGCGTTTGGTAGGTTGCACTACCAATGTGAGGAGTAATGATCAGATTATCCAAGGTCAACAAGGGACTATCCATGGGAATAGGTTCTGGTTTAGTTACGTCCAGAGCAGCAGCAGCGATTTGACCATTGCTTAGAGCTTGGTACAATGCTTCTGGATCTACGATTGCTCCTCGTGCGGTATTGATAAAGATCGCTGAGGATTTCATCAGCTCAAACTGGGGAGTACTAAATAGATGGTAGGTTTGTTCAGACAGAGCAGTGTGAATGGTAATAAAGTCTGATTTCCTTAGCAGCACCTCGAATTCAGCATACTTTACACCCAAGGATTCTTCTAATTCTGAGTCCCGTCGATGCTGACTGTAATAAAGAATTTCCATATCAAACCCTCGCCCACGACGAGCAACAGCTTGACCAATGCGTCCAAAACCAACAATTCCTAAAGTAGCACCGCTGATGTTTGGTCCCAGCAATAAGGTCGGTTCCCAAGTCTGCCAATGACCAGCACGTACAAATTTATCTGCTTTAATCACTCGCCGTGCTGTTGCCATTAGTAACGTCCAGGCTAAGTCAGCTGTAGCCTCAGTCAGCACACCAGGAGTATGACCAATGGGGATACCCCGGATGGTGGCAGCAGGGATATCAATGTTATCGTAACCTACTGCTAATTGGCTGATTACCTTGAGGGATGGTGCAGCTTCGATGATTTGCTTGTCAATGGAATCTGTGAGTAGGCACAGTAAGCCATCGATTTCTTTAACTTTGTTGAGCAATACCTCGTAGGGAGGGGGTTGACGGTCTGGCCAAATTTCCACATTGGCGATTTGGTGGAGTTCTTCGAGTCTGGTATCAGGAAGGCGGCGAGTTATGAAGACTTTGGGTTGAGACATGGGGTGGGTCAGTGCTGAGTGCTTTAGTGGTTAGTATTGAGTATTTTAGTATAGGAAGGCAAGTAAAAAGATAAATTAATGGGTCATAATTTACCATGGTGATTCTCCTTAGTTAGACCTGGCTGATTGCATTTTAGTCAAACTATAATTCCCCACACCAAACCTGTCAGCTTATAGTGTGAGGGCGCAAGTGATGGTACAAGGGAAGCGTTACAAAAAGACCCCACAAATGACTATAAAATCTTATCTTTCCACTCTATATAATGATTGATTGGATTCCTTACCACTCAAGATTGGATGCAGAAGTCTTGAACTTTATATCAGGGTAATTCGGAGTAATTATTTTTAGATTATACTGTTTTTTTAACTACATTTTTTAGCATCTTTATCCTACTTACTCGCTTAGACTTTACTCCGATTTGATGGGATACAGCAGTTGGCCTGGTTGGTGGCCATGGTAAATTGCAGAAAAAGAAGCTTTATTTGAAGCCAATGGCGTTAATTTACAACTAAAATTTTGATGGCTACCTAGAATCCATGGAAGCTTTGGCAGCAGGAAAACTGGATGCTAATTGCCAAACCATTAATGATAAAATATCTAGGGTACTTACAAAATCAAGCGTAATCTCGAATTCCATCGCTACACTGAGGAAATTATGGATTTGCTCCGGGATAGGCCAGAGGAAGTAAGTAGGAGTGTAATATCAAGTCCGGTTTAATACCGATAATAAAAGTATGGAGCCTGGGCGCGGCGAGCTGTAGGGAGATGGGGGAGATTTTTATTAAGCGTGATTTGCGCGGTCTTGGGGAGCCAGTGCGGTCTTGGGGAGGCAGCGCCTTCACGCGGGGGTTTCCCCCGGAGACGAAACCT
>WTKN01000110.1:2824-12685 GCA_011524395.1 Moorena sp. SS36440bin_2 | reverse complement strand
TTCCCTGTTCCCTGTTCCCTGTTCCCTGTTCCCTGTTCCCTGCTCCCTGCTCCCTAAAACCCAGATATTTGTACCTCATGGATATAATAATTGCCATACCATAAAATTGACAACGACGTTGTATAAATTCTCTAAAGTATACAAATATTAACAAATATTTTAAACTTCATTACAAAATCAGATATGCCATTGGCATACCATGATATGTTCTGTAACATACATCGAGTCAGGGTTCCTATGGGCTGATTGGACACGCAGCTTTCCCGCTCTCGGACTACGTAATAGTTAAGTTATACAAGGAGGACACTTTGGATTTGCATTCTACTCAACCCCACAATGATCATACTTCTGAAGGCATTAGCGATTATGTCGCCGAGCTTCAGTTTCACATGGCACTCCACGCCCGCAAATTAGTTCCTAACCTGACTAAAGCAGCAGATAGTCGAGAGCAACTATTGCAGCAAACCCAAGCTAATTGTGAAAAACTGGCCTCCCGACAATCCCGTTCATAGCGATAAAGCACGAGCTCGATTTGCAGCAATCAAGGATTCTGTATACTGTAGCGCCTCTTGCCAAACCTGATAGCCCAGAGGCGTTAAATGAATACCATCGGTGGTCAAGTTGTGCTCCATCTGACCTTTACTATCAGTAAACAACTTGTGAAGATTGAGATAGGCTGCTCCTTCTTGTTGAGCAATCTGAGCAATTTGTTGATTAAGATTACGAATGCGCTGATTAGAAATAGCAGTAGCTCGTGTTGGTAAAATCGACTGGATAATCAGTTGAGCTTGTGGGTGATTTTGCCGCAATTGACGAGTAATCTGGCGCAGGTTATTGACAATAACTTGATCGGTTTTCCCCTGACGCAAATCATTGATACCTGCCATCACATAAATTGTATCAGGACGAGTCTGGGAAAATGCCGATAATCGACTCAAAATTTGACTGGTATTCTCACCAGAAATGCCTTGATTGAGCCACAGTTGATAGTTAGGTAATCCCTGTGCCGGTAACCACAAACTTAGGGAATCTCCCACTACCATAGACAGACGATTGTTACCCTGTCCGTAGGCAACAGCTCTGGCTTCCTGTGCCAGGAGTTGTTTCCATTGCTGATAGGTAGGTTTTGTGAGAGGGACTCCTTTGTGATTTAATCCCTTTGCCCAAAATGATGAGAAACTATGGGCAGGTAAGCGAGTATAAAGTTTGCCAGCTCTGAGGGCAGCTAATCGTTGGTAATACAGTTCCGTTCCCGACTTTGGTGAAGGAGTAGCAGGTTGATAGTTGGGTAAACGTTGCTGATACTTTAGTTGCTGATACTTTAATAATTTAGTAGGTCTACGTTTCTGCCATTGACTACTAAATTGAGGAGAGGAAGTTTCGACAGTGGTTTCTACGGTAGGAACAATCTTGTGACTAACCCGAGCCTCCAATGCTTTATTAGCTGTTGAAACTAACAGGCTTGAGAGGCTATCTGAAGGATTGGCAGGTAGGGGTGGTGGTGGTGGAGCAGACATTGCTCCGCCAGTGAGTAGACTTGTTGTTAACAGATATAAATTGCTCATAATTTGCCCACTTTCCTCTCTATACTCTTTTCACATCAAGCAATGGAGGAAATCCGGACAATTTCATAGCATTTCTAATATTGTGTCAGGATAATTACCCTTTATCAAAATATCCCCATCTCCCCATCTCCTTAATGATGGGTATTCAAAGAAATCCCCATCATTAAGCAGCTCAGAGCTCAACGGGCACCAATCCGAATCACGTCTCCATCGAAGGTTGGCAGAGAAAGCACAAAGGGATCAGTGGAATAGGTCAATGCTTGTTCTTCTAACATACCGATGGCAATTTCTTCACCCATGCGCACACTATCATAGTAGTCAGTAAAGTAGTGAACCCCAGCCATATTGCGACCAATAGAAATATTGGCAGCGAGTTTGTTTAACTCACCCTCCAGAGTCAGAAACTCCCTGGATCGCTCTGAAACAAGTGTCGCCTCACCTTTCGTGTAGGCAGATGGATCAGGGGCACGGAACACAATAGCCTGATCTTTGGGGCTAAAGCGTTTAAATCTGATCTGTGTCCTTGGTTGTCCAGGTTGTGCATTTTTAACTGGTGTTTCTACTAAAACTGCACTGGTATCAAAGAATGCCTTAAGCATGGTTACACAGGCTCCAGCAACAGTGGCATGTCCTGCACCATAGGCAGGGTGCATGGGAGACCCTTCAGGAAATGCCATTGGTAGTAGATAATTCGGTGAGCCAGAGCCATTTTGATTGGCTAGTTCCAAAATCGAGTTGAGAGTACCGTTGCTTTCTAGTTCACGTTGGAACCTTTTAATGTACTTGATTAATGCTCTGGGTACACTAGCTTTAGCTTCATTAGGTAGGTCTTGAAATCGCCGTAATAGTTCAATCCGGGCTGCTAATGCCTCTGGTCGCAGGCGAATATGGTTATTGAACTTCTGGAAGCGGACAGCTTTGAGTGCTCGTGTGGCTACTTCAGTAACCAAAGTTAAGATGTGTGGACCGCCATAGAGGGCAAAACCACCAGCATTGCGACGAGTTGCTGGATTACCTGCTGCTACACCACCCCCAGAAAGATGATCAAAACCAGGATCGAAGGGTGTTTGCATCCCCAGCAGAATGATGCAAGCGTTGAGATACGCTTCATAGAGAGCATCGTAATGAACATAAGTAGCTAAATCCCGGGGAGTGGAGATAAACCGACGAGCTGGACGATCTGCTAGCTTAGGGTTTTGATCATTCTCTAAAACATAGCTTTCTGTGTCTTGCTTAATCCCACGCTGAACCAAGACATAGTCTTCCATGTTGGTCATGTAATCTAGGTTAGGTGTTGCAATCGGAAGCTTTTGATCAATTTGCAAAGCACCATAGGTAATTTTACCTTCTGCAACGCTGCCACCACCATTGAGATCAACATTACCAATCAGTAGAAACTGAGAGAGATAGGGACCGACTTCTACTCCTGGAGAAGAGCCTCGGAATACGGTTTGCTCATCAAGCCTGGCTCTGGCATTTACCTTACGAGGTCGTCCAGTTTGGTTGCGAATATAGTCAAGAGCATTGAGACGATTGATTGAACTCTCGATTTTGCTATTCGATCCTCTTTTCTCAAAGTCATTGAGGGGCTGATCCCGCAGTATGGCTAATTCGTAGACCTCTGCTATCTCAAAAATTAGCTCTTGGTTAGCCTTACCGTTAGCATCGATTAACGGTGGTGCTGGAGGCATGGTAACCGCTTGTGGATCTGGTCCGTTTAGCTCAAAGACAACCCCTGCAGTTGGTGCTTCCCATTGTCTAAAGTCCTCAAGGAGATCAGGGTCAGTCTCATGCTTAATAGTGTAGTCTTGACCTGTAAATACTACCTCAAATTTGGCACCATGACGTACCGGATCAGAGAAGGGATCAATAAAGCCATCATCCACTGCACGGCGAAACTCGACAAAATCCTGTGGGTCTTGTAGTAGCCCTGTATCAGGATTGTGAGGTAGCCCTTTAGTAAAGGACATAAAATACTGATCATCAGCGTGTCGCTGTTCATCCCCATTGGCTTTATGGGTAGGATAGTCTCGACTTGTGGCTAATTTTGCAGCGTCGAGGCGAACGTCAAAAGACTTCTCTGAACGATTTGCCATGGGAACTCCTTAGGAAAAAGAATTTTGATATGTTTTGAACATGTCTATATCAAATGTAAAAAGTAATTTATGGCTCTGACAGTACCCACAAGGGTACTTTTTTCAGCCAACAAAAAATGGGTTGCTTTGTAAGCATTTAGCCCTTAGCTGTCAGCCCTCAGCCCTCAGCCCTCAGCCATAGGTTCACCCTAGGCGAGCAGCTTAAAATAAACCTCTCTCGAGAGAATTTTAGAGTTCGAGATTTTAGAGAATTGAAAGTCTTTGGAAAAGCTCTACAACTAATCCTAAACAAAATACCAGTAGCTCAATTCTTCCAAAGAAATATCATTCTCTGGCTGTGGAGCACAGAAATAGGAATGGATCGGAAGTAACTTAGCAGCAGGATTTGCTGATGGTTGAGAAAGAATTTGTTTGATTCGGCTCAAGTAGTTGAAAGCGGTGCTATCCCAGGTGTAATAGTCCAAAACATACTGCTGACAACGTTTATGCAACCTTTGCCACAGGTGTTGATCACAAAGTATTTCCCTGATTCCTCTAGCAATATCTGCTGGATCACTGGGATCAACTAACATACCATAGTCTTCATCTCCTACTTTTAGACTTTCACCAACACCACTATTTTTTGTCACCACTATCGGTAATCCAGCCGCTGCTGCTTCTAAAGGAGCAAGACCAAAGGGTTCAAACAAAGAGGTAAGAGTAAACACGGAACCACGCTGAGCAAAATACCGATAGGAAGCGGCTAGTGCTGGTTGATCGGGTACTGAAAAAGCGCTAATTTTACCCCACAAATTTTTTTCTCGTACTATTTCCCGGATGGGACCGATTACTAGTTTTTCGGTCTGTTGATCGTGGGCTTTTTCTTGCAAAGGGTTATCCAATCCACCAGTAATCAGCACGACATTGGCTTTCTCTTGGATGATCACATCCTCAGCAAATGCTTGCACCAAACCTAGGAGGTTTTTCTTGGGGTCTAAACGGCTGGATGCCAAGATAGCTGGTAGATTGTGCCGTGACTCACTGATATCTCTGCGCAATCGCTCTTCAATCAGTTGATAAGTCGCTTGTTCATTATGAGCGATCGCATCGGAACCAAAAACAGAGCTATTCACTCCCGGTGCAATCACGGCAAATCGATGATCATCTTCTATATCGACTGCTCCACGATAAGCATGATGACTGTACTGTTGGAAGCGCTCTTGTGCGGTATTAGTAATATTGAGGGCTGAGTGATTCATGCTCAACCGTTCTGCTAGGATCCGGTATCGGAAATTGTAATACTGATCGATGTGAGCCAGATTCTCAGGAGTGACCTGCAGTTTATCCATTTTTTGAGCCCCCAGGGAATGACCTGTGAAAGTAAAAGGTATCCCTGTCTGTTGCTCAATCAGCACCCCACACACTCCCCCATCACTGTAGTGGGTAGTCATGATATCGGGGAACTTACCTTCCTCTCGATAAAATTCCAGGATGTTTGGTACCCAGTCTTTGACCAGATAGGGCCACAACAATTCTTTGCGCAGGAACTGTTTTGGTCCGGCTGGCAATCGGATAATCCGGAGGTTGTCTACACTCCCATAGCAATCAAAGGTCTCGGCAAATTCTGGCCAATCCGGATCAATGATTTGGCGGGTGAGAATATCTACTTGGTGACCTTGTTTTGCGATCGCATCTGCGACTTGCCTGACATAAACCAACTGACCACCGAAATCGGGATGTTCGCTAATGTAGCTATTTTTATGGTCAAAATTACCGTGAGGGTTGAGAAATCCAATGTGCATCACAGTGACTCGAATAACAACCAACTGTTACCAAACCCTGACAATTCCCAGGATTGACCATCTAGGTTTAGCTTGTTTTGGGGATCTTATGTTAAGTCAAAATTAAACTTATAATTATATTCTTAAATTGGGTGGTTTTCACGACACATTTAATAGTTTTTAATGTTAACTTATATTAAGAAGCATCGGGAAAGACGAGACCTCTTGCGTAAATAGCCAACAACAGCGTGATAACTACGATAGTTACCTGCTAATTGACTTTTGCAAAAGGTCTACGGTGAAGGCAGGGGAGTTATTCGTAATCAATAGTAAATAAATTCAGGAGAGGTAAGACATTCTATGGTTAGTTCTATGGTTAGTTCTATGGTTAGTGAAGCAAAGACCACTACTCCTCACCATGTGGTCATTATTGGTGGCGGATTTGGTGGACTCTATGCTGCTCAGGCTCTGAGAAAGGCACCAGTGAAAGTAACTCTAATCGATAAACGGAACTTTCATTTGTTCCAGCCCCTACTCTACCAAGTAGCTACCGGGGGCTTATCCGCTGGTGATATTTCCTCACCCCTGCGGGCAATCCTGAGTCACCAGAAAAATACTCAAGTGCTGATGGGGAAAGTAATTGGTCTTGACCCGAACCAGAAAACCGTTCAACTAACAGACAAAGAAATATCTTACGACTCCCTGATCGTGGCCACTGGCGTTAGCCACCACTACTTCGGTAATGATCAATGGGCAAAAGACGCTCCTGGTTTGAAAACCATTGAAGATGCCCTAGACATTAGACGTCGCATTTATTCTGCCTTTGAAGCGGCAGAAAAAGAAACTGACCCCGACAAACGTCGCGCTTGGTTGACCTTTGTGTTGGTAGGAGGCGGACCAACTGGAGTGGAATTAGCCGGGGCTATGGCAGAATTGGCCTACAACACCTTAAAAGATGACTTCCGCGATATTGATACTTCCGAAGCGAAGATTTTGCTGTTGGAAGGGATGGATCGGATTTTGCCTCCTTACCCACCGGAGTTATCAGTAAAAGCCCAAAATTCTCTGGAACGGTTAGGAGTAACAGTACAGACAAAGACCCTAGTTACTAATATTGATAACGATATAGTTACCATGCGTCGAGGAGAGCAGGTAGAGGAAATTAACGCCAAAACTGTTCTGTGGGCAGCAGGGATGAAAGCCTCTGCTATGGGCAAGGCGCTGTCAGAGGCTACTGGTGCTGAGTTAGACCGGGCTGGACGGGTGATAGTACAACCGGATATGAGCTTGGCCGGACATCCGGATATTTTTGTGATTGGTGATTTGGCGAATTTCTCTCATCAAACTGGTAAGCCCCTACCAGGAGTTGCGCCAGTGGCGATGCAACAAGGCAAGTATGTATCGACTCTGATTCAGAAGCGCCTTAAGGAGGAGACAGTAGCGGATTTCCATTACCAGGATTATGGCAATTTAGCCGTGATTGGACGCAATGCCGCAGTAGTTGATTTGGGGTTTGTTAAGTTCTCTGGTTTCCCCGCTTGGCTGGCCTGGATTTTTATCCACATCTTCTTCCTGATTGAGTTTGATAACAAGTTGCTGGTAATGATTCAGTGGGCATGGCATTACCTTACCTTTAAGCGCGGGGTTCGTTTAATTACCAACCTTGAGGAAGAACCAACAGGGAATTTCGAGGAGAGAAGAGATTATCGGACTCCCGTACAGGTGTAGTGCTTTAGGGATTAGGGATAGGGTGCGGAGATGGGGAGATGGTGAGATTTTCATTAAGGGTAATTATCCTGAGATGATATAAGTACAAAAACCATTAACTATTACTCTAACCCCTAATCCCTAATACTATTAACCTGATCCATGAGTCAGATTTCCTCTAAAGCATCTACTCCTTCCTCAATTAATCTATTGAAGCAACCAGCCGCTTGGCTGTACAGTTTCTGGAAATTTTCTCGTCCCCATACGATTATTGGGACGAGTTTTAGTGTTTTTGCCCTCTATCTCATTGCCGTCTCCATGACTAACAGTGGTTGGACTTGGCAAGGGTTCGGTCAAGTGCTGGGAGCTTGGATTGCTTGTTTGTGCGGTAATGTCTATATCGTAGGACTAAATCAAGTCCACGATGTGGAGATTGACCGGATTAATAAGCCCCATCTTCCAGTCGCTGCAGGGGAGTTTTCTCTGCAACTCGGTCAGGGGATTGTAGCGGTAACTGGTATCCTAGCGCTACTGTTTGCTTGGTTATTGGGACCGTGGTTGTTGTTGATGGTCAGTATTAGTTTGGCAATTGGTACATGCTATTCCTTGCCACCGATCCGCCTGAAGCGGTTTCCCTTTTGGGCAGCGCTATGTATTTTTTCAGTGCGGGGAGCAATCGTTAATTTAGGTCTGTTTTTACACTTTAGTTGGGTATTGCAACAGGGACAAGTGATGATGCCCACCGCAGCAGTGTGGGCATTGACCTGGTTTATCTTAGTCTTTTCCGTTGCGATCGCAATATTCAAAGATGTCCCAGATATCGATGGGGATAAGCGTTTCAATATCACTACCTTTACCATCCGCCTCGGTAAATTAGCGGTATTTAATATAGCACGGGGGGTGATTACTGCTTGCTATCTGGCGATGGTGCTAGCTAGTGTGCTGCTCCTCGGTTCAGTAAATATCGTCTTCTTGGTAGGGACCCATCTGGTCGCATTAGCAGTAATGTGGTGGCGCTCTTACCAGGTAGACTTGGATGATAAAAATGCGATCGCTAGTTTTTATCAGTTTATCTGGAAACTCTTTTTCCTGGAATATTTTATTTTCCCAGCCGCTTGTCTTTTTAGACTATAAGGTTTCTCAATTAATCGAATCAACAGCGCTACCAAAAATAAAAAAAATAGCCGTGGATAGTATTTCCACGGCTATTTCAACTCCACAATAAGTTCGTTGAAATTGTTGTTAGGTGCGCTGCATCCCTATGTCACTCAGTTTCCAAACCTAACCTGATGTGATCCTATTTGAGCAGACCGGAACCTTTGACTGGGGGGAAAACCCCCCAGAAATTTAAGGTGTTATGGCAACAGCCAATACTTGTTTAGTGTAGTCATGACTTCGCCTGGAACCTCAGTCGGTTCCAGAGGAGTCCATTCGCAAATCTCGGCATAACCTAGGGCATACATGGTGTGCATACTATAGATTACTGCTTCACGAGACCCTTTTAGAGTGTGCTGAGCAGGTTGTTTTTTTAGGTTTTTAGTAAATCCTTGTCGCATAAGTTAACAATTGAACTCATTGTGTTGCTTTAATGATTATTGTAATGATTATAATTTTATTTGTCAAGGGTTTTCAAAAAGTTTTTTTTAGGGAATTTTAGGATTAATAAAAAACAGCGATATTATGAAATATACGCTAAGTAATCGCTTATTTTTTAACTAGTAATTTTCACGATGGATCTGGTATAATTTGGTGCATTTCATATTTGTAAAAAAGTTGCGTAGGGTGCGTTAGG
Source organism: Moorena sp. SS36440bin_2 (assembly GCA_011524395.1). Classification (GTDB taxonomy): domain Bacteria; phylum Cyanobacteriota; class Cyanobacteriia; order Cyanobacteriales; family Coleofasciculaceae; genus Moorena. The sequence goes on along the minus strand of WTKN01000110.1, from coordinate 3,765 downwards.
GGGGGCCTCATTTTCGGCCTCGTAGCCAGGCTTTGGATAGCCCGCCCCGTAACGCACCACCGTGTCAAACAGCATGCATTGAGATGCACCCGAATAATTCGCTCATAAAACAGAGATATGGCACCAGTATAAAAAACTAAATAACGGCAGTAATCACCATCAATTTAAGTAGTAAAATAGTAAAATATTCTAACTGTTTCCTGTTCCCTGTTTCCTGTTCCCTAGCTTGACAGGTAAAATTTAAACTTGCTGCAAGATATGAGTAAAATAAGAGTAAGCCCCTGAGTGGTGCGTTACAGGGACGAAGAGGCGGAAAATGAGGCTGAGCCCGTCCCTAACGCACCCTACGCCACATTTACTGTTCCCTGCTCCCTGCTCCCTGTTCCCTGCTCCCTGTTCCCTGTTCCCTGTTCCCTATTCCCTGTTCCCTATTCCCTATTCCCTTTGCTCATGACACACTCAATCTTGAGGATGCCAGAAAATTCCAGACTAACATCCCAACAGTTTTACGACCTGTGTTGTGCTAATCCCGACTGGAAACTAGAGCGAACCGTAGAAGGAAATTTGGTAATTATGGCTCCAACTGGTGGAGAGACAGGAGCAAGAAATGCTAATCTTCTGATTCGTTTGGGAATCTGGAATGAACAATCTCAACTAGGAATAGTGTTTGATTCATCCACAGGATTTCATTTACCTAACGGCGCTGATCGTTCACCAGATGTAGCGTGGGTTAAGCGGGAAAGATGGGAGGCTCTGACACTGGCACAACGGGAAAAATTTCCACCCCTAGCACCAGATTTTGTGATCGAATTAATGTCTCCCACCGACAACCTGAAACCAGCCCAACTAAAAATGCAGGAATATTTAGATAATGGGGTGAAATTGGGTTGGTTATTCAACCGATTAGCCAAGCAAGTGGAAATTTATCAATTTGGGAAACC
>WTKN01000110.1:0-2724 GCA_011524395.1 Moorena sp. SS36440bin_2 | reverse complement strand
TCACTCCTTGGCTTACAGATAGCGTGGAGTGGGTAAGCGTTGTAACCTATTGAGCGGCGATGCCAAAGATAATCAATTTCTAAGGGTTTGGTTATTTCAGGTAAACATTAGCTGAAATAATTGATTACCTTTTGTACTGGCTTGCTGCTTTTATTTGCATTTAAAATCGACACGTACCTGTTCGTTTTCAGGTAAGTCTTCGTTTTCAGGTGCGTATTCGTTTTCAGGTGCGTATGCGTATGGGTCTTCCCGTAGAAAGAAGGCATCATAATCAGGCAGGCGCACCGTTTTACTTTCACCTGCTGATAGGTAGATTTCTTCTTTGTCCTGTTTAGATGCCTCCATTACTACTGCTTCTTCCCCAAAATCATTATTGTTGGTTAGGGTAGCCTCTACATACTCATAATCAGGAGTAGATTCGACTACGCAAAAATGCTGATCGGGATTCTGCAGGTAGGTGATATTTCCTGTGCAGCAATACCCGTCGGCTTGAGCCACACCAGGATTAACAGCGAAGCTGAATAGTACAGTCAGTGCTACTACGGCTAGAGTTAACACTTTGCTTAGGCTAGTTTTAATTGTAGTCATCATTTTGATTGCTGTTGATTTTTGGTATTTTCTGCAAGTTAAAGTTGGTGGGATTGTCAGTTAGATTGGACCATAGGGTTCCAAACGACTCCTTGCTTCAGCTCTTCAACGTTGCTACTTCTATAACGAAAATTTTGAGTTTTTGTGACAACAAATTTTAAGGGAGTTGCAAAAAAATCAATACCATCTGAGTAGTCTAGATTATCGAAGTTTGCTCACCCTAGTTTAATTGGTATTTTTTTTCTTCCCGCCCCCGGGCTTAAACTTTTGTGTATTTAAAATAAAAAAACACCCCGACCAGATCTACATTACTAGAATTTATCGGGGCTTTGATGTTTTTGGTTATTACATCCACTCCTTGGCTTACAGATAGCGTGGAGTGGGTAAGCGTTGTAACCTATTGAGTGGCGATGCCAAAGATAATCAATTTATAAGGGTTTGGTTATTTCAGGTAAAAATTAGCTGAAATAATTGATTACTAAGTTATCCAGCTTAATTAATGAACTCATCAATATAGGGTTTTTAGGACTCATGAGGTACACAGGATTGTTTCACTCTTGGATCTTGGCTCTTGCCTAATCCCTGCTCCCTACTCCCTGCACCCTAAAACCTAGATATTTGTACCTCACAAGTCGTAGAATTGCTATCAATAATCGTCGCAGTCAAAGGACACTGGTCCGCTTCCTTGCTGTAGAATATAGGTACCAGAAGGATACAAATCCACGTCGATAGTGGTCAATGGGGGTATCGAGATTTTCTCGCCTGCAGGGTCTAATACTATTGCTGACTTGTCAGATTCATTGGTTAGATCAGCGAAGCTAAAGTAAGAATAAGTATAATCAACAAGACATTCGTGCTGTTGGGAATTCTGCAATTTGAAATCTAAATCGCAGCAATACCCAAGGGGTTGGGCAACAGCAGGATTAACAGCGAAGCTGAATAGTACAGTCAGTGCTACTACGGCTAGAGTTAACACTTTGCTTAGGCTAGTTTTAATTGTAGTCATCATTTTGATTGCTGTTGATTTTTGCTATTTTATGCAAGTTAAAGTTGGTGGGATTGTGGGTCAGATTAGACCATAGGGTTCTTTCTGACTCTTTCCTATTCCACAACTTTCCTTTGCGTGACACCAACTTGATCGGTTATTGGATCATAGTTGGAGAAAAGTGATAGGAGGGTGATGGTTTGCCATCCTCTAGTTATTCACCTTTCTGGTTCTATAACGAAAATTTTGATGGTTTGTGACAACTAAATTTTTTTTAGTTAAATCCGCTGTTTGATGCTATAGCAGTTCTTAATTCGGTGAAGTACACAAGTTATGGATTTTAGGGAACAGGGAACAGAAATATGTCTTAAGGTTTACTTCAATAAAACAGACTTACCTCGCGATCGCAAAGCTTGATTGCTGGTAAATTAAGCAATACTCAGAAGTTACAGGGTTTGTTAGATAAAGGGCGATTAAAACTTTCCTGTTTTACCTTCTTTGTCTGTCTTTATGCATGACAATCCTAGCTGGTCGTGAAAAAACATACCAGCCTCGTTTGTACGCTCAATAATCTCCAGCTATTGAACCAATAAAAGGTATACAGTGCTAACAAATTAATGCTCTGGCGGTCCTCTATCCCCTGTATATAATTTCTGATTGCTGCTTGGCTCTACCTTTTTGGTGAAAGTACCCCACTTTGACAAAAGTCTCGCAACAATAGGGATTGGCAACTGAGCAAGATCCTGCCATCTTGATACCTCTTGGCTCCCATTCTCTGGGGATGGTGGAGAAATTGCCATTGCTTTAAGCGATCGCGTTTTTACCCAATCCATCGGGCAACTATTGCTATAGCTTAGGTTAGTTAATGGGAAATTGGGAGCGTTGCTTAATAATGGAATGATTTTAAAAGTTTTGTGGAATGGGCATCTTGCCCGTTCAGGATCTTTGTGGAATGGGCAAGATGCCGTGGAATGAGCATCTTGCGGTGGAACTAGCATCTTGCCAGTTTCAATAGATTTTCGGGCGGGCAGGATGCCCACTCTACTGTTATTCAAAAGAAGATTTAGCAACGCCGCTGATTCTGGCTCTACCAGTGATATCAAATCCGGGTGTAGACTTATTGTATAGAGTGAGTCGGGAAAGATCTATGC
>WTKN01000124.1 GCA_011524395.1 Moorena sp. SS36440bin_2 | reverse complement strand
TGCAGCGCGGTCTTGGGGGTTTCCCCCATGAGCGACTGCATCAAGACGGCAAGAGGCAATATTTAATCAAGTATATAGGAATTTTTCATAATCTAAAAAATGGTATTCATTGTTTACAACTTATTTGTAAATGCTATAATTTTTGCAACTTAACTGTGTTAAGTGCTAAGCATTAATCCTAATCATATAGGGCATCGAGCAAAAACTTCGTAATTTGACTTTCCTCCATAGCTGACAAAAGCTTAGTGTCGGCAATGTCTAACTTAGCGCCCGCAGCATGTAAATCATCATCTAAAGCCGTTAGAAAACCACGAGTAATGGGGTCTTCCCCCACTTGGGCAAACATCACACCCAGTTCTTCCTGAGAATCCATCTTCTTAGTTGCTGCCACTAGCAATTTGACTACAGCCATCCGTGGCTTTGGTTCACTATCCAGAATGACGATAATAATATCACCGTTTGCTTTTGTCTCCTGGCGAGATTTACGGCTAAAGTGATCATCAATTGCAACTTTAAGGGGCTCAACCACATTGATGCTGTCTGAACCATAGGGCTGCTCAAACAGGTCAACTAATGCCTGACTGGTGGTATTGTCATATTTTTGATAGGGAGTAGATGCAATGTAAATGGTGAGTCCGTCTGGATCGAGTTCCTCACATTTCTTTGCCAAGGCGATAATAGACTCCTGAGCTAGCAACCACTGCTTATCCAGTCCAGGCTGGGTTCCAAAGGTTTTAGAGGCATTTCTAGCCAGAATTATGGTGTAGTCTCGGTTTTGCAATAGGTCTTGAGACACAGTTATCCTCTGATCTCCATTTGAATCTTATCGTAAGTTTTCCCAGAAATCCTGATCAGAGCCAATCAGGACTTGGGAGAGTCTGCTTTAAAATGTTCTTTTCCTATAGCTAAGGAGTCCCATACTATTACATTATACTGTTAAGAGTTGGGAACAAATAACTTCACATCAAGGAACATAAATAGTTTGAGTAAATTTAATTTTATTAACATATTTAAAAAAAAATATGTCCAATTATAACATTTTTCAGTTTTATGAGGTGCATGTTTGTTTATGTTCCCTGTTCGCTGTTACCTGTTCCCTAAAATCTTAGTGCGCTCTTACCATTAATAATTAAATTCGCCACGGGTCGCACCTCAAAATTGTGTACCTCACCCAATTGATAAATGCTAGACATAGTTTTCTATAGCTAGTGTTGGACGAGAGTCTGGCAGAAATTGATTAACAATTAGGGTTGACAGTTAATTTTTTCGGTGCTATAGTTTTGTTTGTGCTGGATTCGGTAAGTCTCATGGATCAGAAACCTAACTACAGTTAAAAAGCCTTAAAAAACTGTTGATAGGGAGCAATAGTGCCTTGAAAAAAGCTCTTTTCAAAGGAGATTGAGAGTTGCTATTAAATATCAGAGGTTCAGACCTTAAGTTGATTGATTAACATAGTAAAAAAAAATATGTCCTAGTACTTAGTTTGCTATAGCTATTATTATTGTTGAGGGAAAGTCGGAAATAAATTTACATCCAATTAGGATTGGCAGTTAATTTTTTTTGTGCTATATTTTTTTGTGCTGGATTCGGTGAGTCTCATTGAATAGAAAATCTAACTACAGTTAAAACAGTTCAAAAACTTTTTAGTAAAAAAACTGTTGATAGGGAGCAAGGAAGCGTTAAAAAACGCTATTTCCAAAGGAGCTTGAAACTTGCTAAATATGAGATGTTCAGACCTTTCCGACAAGTTTTCCAATCTGGTAGAGTTGTTGCGCTATAGAGCCCTAACTCAGCCTGATAAAATCGCTTATACTTTCCTAGAAAAAGGAGAAAAAAAAACTGATCTACTCACCTATGAGGTATTAGACCAACGCTCAAGGGCGATCGCCTGTCAGTTGCAGTCTCTGGGGGCAACGGGAGAACGAGCTTTGCTAGTCTATCCACCAGGTGTCGCTTTATCCAGCATCCAGCTCTGGCTCAGTTCCATTTCCTTGTTACCAATAAATGCGATCGCGACCAAGGCTTGCACTGGTCTGAACCAACCCTAAGCAGCAGTAACCTGGCCTTTCTCCAGTACACTTCCGGCTCTAGCGGAACACCCAAAGGAGTTATGGTGAGTCACGGTAACTTGCTAAACAAGGAGTACTCATTACTTATTCTTCTTCGTTAAATCAAAATGGATAGAGAACCGATTGCAATTATTGGCATGGGATGTCGTTTTCCAGGAGCTAAAAATCCAGAAGCATTCTGGGAATTACTGTGTAATGGAATAGACGCAATTACCGAAGTGCCAGCTTCTCGGTGGGATATTGTATTAACGCCAATCGCCTCTCATACTTTTTCGACTTCCATGGACCGAGCATGGCCATAGATGTTGAAGTATATACTATTGCTGGAAATCATATAACAATGATGATTCAACATCATGTTCAGGTATTCGATCAAAAATTTAAAAAAAAATGTCTTGATCAAAAATCGTGAGTGTAGAGGTCATTATGAATCAGGAATACCAGAGTAATCTAATAGCCATTATTGGTATGGCTTGTCGATTTCCCGGATCAAATGACTACAAACAGTTTTGGCAAAATCTGGAACAAGGAATAAATAGTATTAGTGAAATTACTTCCCAGAGGTGGGCAGTAGACAAGTATTATTATCCCCATCCTGAAACACCCAATAAAACTATTAGTAAATGGGGAGGACTGATAGAAGGGGTAGACCAGTTTGATGCTCAATTCTTTGGTATATCCCCCAGAGAAGCAACAAGAATAGACCCTCAACAGAGAATTATGCTGGAGTTGAGCTGGTCTTGTATAGAAGATGCAGGTTACTCACTATCTCAATTGTCAGGAAAAGATATAGGTGTTTTTATAGGGGCGTGTAACTATGACTCTATTCTATTGATGAACCAAAATCAAGATAATGTAGAAGGTCATAGTGGAACAGGAACTTGGACTTGTATGATTCCCAACCGCATCTCTTCATTTTTTAACCTGCATGGTCCAAGTATACCTATAGATACAGCTTGTTCAAGCTCACTGGTAGCTATTCATTACGCACTTAAATCCCTCAAAGAATCAGAATGTGAAATGGCATTGGTAGGTGGGATCAGTGTGTTATTCACCTCAACAACATACATCCAGATGAGTCAACTGGGGATGTTGTCGCCAACAGGACAATGTAGAACATTTAGTAGTGATGCCGATGGTTATGTTAGGGGAGAAGGAGCGGGAGTAGTTTTATTAAAGCCTCTGACAAAAGCAATAGAAAATGGTGATCAAATTTATGGTGTAATTAAAGGAAGTGCCATCAATCATGGTGGTAAAGCGAGGACTATAACATCTCCCAATGTCTACGCCCAAGCTCAAGTAATTCGTTCAGCCTATAATAACGCCAATATTTCTCCTAATACAGTATCTTATATAGAATCTCATGGAACGGGCACACCATTGGGAGACCCGATAGAAATTAATGCTTTGAAAAGAGCCTACAGACAACTTTATCACCAGTATGGATTGGAAAAAACTGAGAAACCCTACTGTGGTATAGGAGCAGTAAAAAGTAATATAGGGCATTTGGAAGGAGCAGCAGGAATTGCTGGATTAATCAAAGTATTATTAGCAATGAAGTCCAAAAAGCTGCCCCAAATAGTCAACTTCAAGGAATTAAATTCACGTATTAGTCTTAAAGATACTCCTTTCTATATACTAGAGGAAACTCAAGAGTGGAAACGATTAAAAAATGAATCAGGCGAAGAGATTCCTAGACGTGCTGGTTTAAGTTCTTTTGGGATCGGGGGCGTTAATGCTCATATTGTATTAGAAGAACCCCTAGAAGAAGTCAACATTAAAAAAAGTGATAGTCTGGAGCGTCACCAACAGATTTTAACCCTCTCAGGGCAGACGGAGAAAGCACTGGGGGAACTAGCAACAAAATATAAAACTTATTTATCATCAAAAACTGAATCATCTCTACAAGATATCTGCTTTAGCGCTAATACAGGACGTACAGATTTTGCAGAGAGACTGGCATTAGTAGCTAAGTCTAAGGATGAATTACATAAAAAATTAGCAGATTTTATTCTGGATAATGAGATAAACGGAGTGGTAAGAGGAAAAACAGAAAGTCAGGATAATGAGATTGCTTTTTTGTTCACTGGGCAGGGGTCTCAATATGTAGATATGGGACGACAATTATATGAGACTCAACCCACATTTCATAAAATTATAGACCAATGCAATGAGATTCTGAAAGACTATCTAGAAGTACCTCTATTAGAAGTTATATATCCTCAAAATTCACAAAAGTCAAGTATCTCTTTGCTAGACCAAACCGTTTATACCCAACCTGCTCTGTTTACCCTTGAATATGCTTTGACTAAGTTATGGGAATCTTGGGGAGTTAAACCAAGTGTAGTCATGGGTCACAGTGTAGGAGAATATGTAGCAGCAACAATAGCAGGAATTTTCAGTTTAGAAGATGGTCTGAAATTAATTGCCATGCGGGGGCGCTTAATGCAGCAGTTGCCCCCCGATGGTGAAATGGTATCTGTCATGGCATCAGAATCTCAGGTGACAGAAGCTACAGGAGAATATAGTTACCAAGTGGCAATAGCAGCAATTAATGGACCTGAAAGTATAGTAATTTCTGGTGAAAGTGAAGCTATAGCAAGTATTGGCATAAAGTTAGAAACAAAGGGATTTAAGACCAAACATTTACAGGTGTCCCATGCTTTTCATTCCCCGTTAATGGAACCAATGTTGGCAGAGTTTGAAGCAGTAGCTGAAGAAATCACCTATAGTCAGCCTCGGATACCACTCATTTCTAATGTGACTGGTCAAAAGGTGAGTTCAGAAATGACTACAGCTAAATATTGGGTAAATCATGTCCGACAACCAGTGAAGTTTGCTCAGAGTATGAAAACTCTCGATGAGGAAGGTTATAAGGTATTCTTGGAAGTAGGACCAAAACCAATATTACTGGGGATGGGACGTCAATGTGTACCAAAAGATGTGGGAGTATGGTTACCATCATTGCGTCCTGGAGTGGATGAATGGCAGCAAATGCTATCAAGTTTAGGACAGTTGTATGTACAGGGTGCTAAAGTAGATTGGTCAGGGTTTTACCGAGATTATGCTTGTAAGAAATTAGCATTGCCAACATATCCATTCCAACGACAACGGTATTGGATAGAAAGTAATAAGAGTAACCGGCAAAAACAGTATTTATCAACCGAAAAAACTCTCCACCCCTTATTGGGTAAAAGGTTCTATTGTGCCGGTCAGCCACAACAACTTCAATTTGAATCTTTATTAGCAGAAGATGAACCAGCCTACCTCCAGCACCACCGAGTATTTGACCGGGCGCTATTCCCCACAACCGCCTATCTAGAAATAGCTCTAGCGGCAGGAGTAAACCGCTTTAAAACTAATAATCTAGTAGTAGAAGACCTAGTCATCCAAACCGGATTGATTTTACCAGAAGGAGAAACTAAAACAGTTCAGACTATACTAACCCCATCAGAAAACCAAACCTACCAATGGCAAGTATTTACTCAACAGCCACAGCCGAACCAGGACCAACCCCAGTGGATACTTCATGCCAAGGGAAAAATTCGAGCCGCAGAAACAGAAACTGATGTTGTCACTGTTGACCTAGACAAATACTTAAACCAGTGTAATCAACCCATAGACATCCCAGACCATTATCAACACTATCGACAAAGAGGGATTAACTACGGCAGCAGTTTCCAAGGAATCCAACAGCTTTGGAAAGGGTCAAACCAAGCCCTAGGAAAGATTGAGTTATCCCCCGATTTGCTAGCAGAAGCCACAGAGTATCAGTTCCATCCGGCTTTATTAGATGGGGCGCTACAGGTGGTGATCCATGCACTACCCCAAACCAACACCAACCAAACTTATCTGCCAGTAGGAATCGAGAAATTAAAAGTATATAGTCGTCCGGGGCGGTCGTTATGGGCAATGGCCTCAGTGACCATTGAAAGTCAAAACAATTGGACAGCTACTCTCACCCTGGTCAAGGGCACAGGAGAAATCCTGGCCACCCTATTGGGCTTACGAGTCAAACTAGCTACCCCTGAAAGCTTACTAGGAACTGAAGGCCAATCCCTTAGCAATTGTCTGTACGAAGTCCAATGGCGACCGCAAGCACGTTTTGGGCGATTACTACCCCCGACTTATCTGCCTTCTCTAGTCGAAATTAGTCAAAAACTGAAGCCAACCCTTTCTCAATTAAGTTCTCACACAGATAATGATAACTATGGTCAACTCTTAAGTGATTTAGAAGACTTGAGTGTGGAGTTTGTCTTACAAGCTTTTCGGGAAATGGGTTGGTCTTACCCTGTCGGAAAAAACTTTAGTGCCATCGAAGGGATAAAACACTTAAGAATCGTACCAAGCCATCACCGACTATTCAGCCGTCTGCTACAAATGCTCAAGGAAGTCGGCATCCTCAAGAAAAATCAAGACCAATGGCAAGTACAGCTTGAATTTGGAGTTACCAACCCCACACAAAAAACCAAGACGCTACTAAGTCAATATCCCCAAGCTCAAGCCGAACTGACCCTGCTCAACCGTTGTGCATCCCAATTGAGTGGGGTATTGAGAGGAGCGATAGACCCAGTACAATTAGTATTTCCGGAAGGGGATTTAACGACTGCGACCCAACTCTATCAAGACTCTCCCGCAGCGAAGGTGATGAATAGCTTAGTCGAAAAAGCGATCGCCACCGCCTTGGAGAAGTTACCACCACAGCGAGGAGTGAGACTATTAGAACTAGGTGCAGGGACAGGAGGAACAACTAGCTATATTCTCCCCCATTTGCCACCGGACTTTAGTGAATATGTGTTCACGGATATTGGTACTTTATTTACCACCAAAGCCCAAGAGAAATTCCGGGATTATCCCAATGTGAGCTATCAAATCCTCGACATAGAAAAAGACCCAACTACTCAAGGATTTATTGCCCATCAATACGACCTAATTATCGCGGCTAATGTGCTGCACGCCACCACCTCCTTAGAGGAAACCCTATCCCATGTGCGGCAATTATTAGCCCCTGGGGGAATCTTGGTGTTGTTAGAAGCAACAACTCCTCAGAGATGGGTAGACTTAATTTTCGGACTCTTAGAAGGATGGTGGAAATTTAGGGATTTTGAAATCCGCCCGGACTATCCCCTTCTGGGTGCATCACAGTGGCAAAAGTTACTGACAAAAAGTGGTTTTTCATTAGTGGTAACTGTGCCAGAGTCTCAAGATAGTAATGATGTTCTTTCTCAACAGACGCTGATTGTTGCCCAAGCTGATCAAACCTTAACCGCTGCCACTTCATCAGAGTCCCGAAATTGGTTGATATTAGCAGACATTGAGCAAGTAGCTCAACACTTAGCCCATCAACTGCGTGCTCAAGGAGAAAGATGTACCTTAGTGTATGCAGGAGAAACCTATCAACAAGTCACAGACTATGAATTTAGGATTAATCCCCACCAACCAGAAGACTATCAGCGACTGATGCAACTTCTAACAGCCAACTCAACAAATTTATATGGGGTTGTCCAGTGTTGGAGTTTGGAAATAGGAGAGCAGAAAAACTTAACTGGGGCAGAATTAGAACGATTATCCGAGATCGGTTGTGGAACCACTTTATCCTTAGTACAGGCATTAGTGAAAGCTGACTTATCCCAACCCCCAAGATTATGGATAGTTACCCAAGGTGCTCAACCTATCCCTCCAAAGAATCCAGTGGTTTCCGGTGTGGCTCAAGCTTCGGTGTGGGGCATGGGAAAAGTAATCAGTTTGGAACACCCGGAACTTAACTGTGTTCGCATCGATTTAGACCCCAATCAAAGCCTTTTGGATAAAGCCGAAGCACTATGGGCAGAAATTTGGTCAGAATCTATTGAAGATCAAGTGGCTCTAAGAGTTGACAGTCGCTATGTGGCCAGGTTAATACCCACTCCATTGGCAATAGGAACAGAAACACAACTGTTGAAAATGCCATCCCAGCCATTCCGACTGACAATTACCTCAAGGGGTACCCTCGAAAATTTAACCCTAGAACCAACACCAAGACGTTCACCCGCACCAGGAGAAGTAGAGATTAGAGTTCGCGCCACAGGACTTAATTTCTTGGATTTGATCGCTAGCTTAGGATTACTGCCTCAACAAGTAGATGGAATGTCTCAGCAGCACCTACTCTCGTCCGATAGCTTTGGGGGTGAATGTGCAGGGGAAATTGTAGCAGTGGGAGAAGGAGTAGAAAACTTGAAAATTGGTGAGCCAGTGATAGCTATGGCTCCGGGAAGTTTCAGCCAATATGTGACTGCCCGTGCTACACTGGTCGCTCCCAAACCAGATTTTCTCACCTTTGAGCAAGCTGCCGCCATTCCAGCTAATTTTTTAACTGCCTATTACGCACTGCACCATCTAGCCAGAATCGCACCAGGAGACAAAATTTTAATCCATGCTGCCGCAGGAGGGACGGGAATGGCGGCAGTACAAATTGCACAGCAAGCTGGGGCTGAAGTTTTTGCTACTGCTAGTCAAACAAAGTGGGACGCTTTAAAAGCTATGGGAGTTAAACATATTATGAATTCCCGTACCTTAGAGTTTGCTGCTCAGATCATGGAGAAAACACAAGGAAAGGGGGTAGATATTGTCCTTAACTCTCTAACTTCTGGAGAATTTATTGCTAAAAGTGTATCGGTTGTAAGTCCTCAAGGTCGTTTTGTAGAAATTGCCAAGCGGGGAGTTTGGGAATCAACTGAGATGGCAACTCTCAGGTCAGATATCTCTTATTCAGTGCTTGATTTAGTTAAAGTATCTCAAGACCAACCTCAATTAATCAAGTCTCTGTTAGGAGAACTTATTGACAAGTTCAACAACGGCTTGTTCAAATTACCTCCCTTGACAGTCTTCTCTATGGAGGAAGTAGTAAGCGCCTTTCGTTATATGCAGCAAGCCAAACATATTGGCAAAATTATCGTTACTCAAACCGGACTTGCAAAAACAGGAAAACCAACTAATACCGCCACCGAAATGCCGTTGAACTTCCCAGAAGACGGAACTTATTTGATTACTGGTGGTTTAGGAGGATTAGGCTTACTAGTTGCCCGTTGGATGGTAGAGAAAGGAGCCAAGCATTTAGTCTTAGTAGGACGCAGTAGCCCGAATCATGCTGTTGTCAAGAAATTAGCAGAGTTAGAACAAGCGGGAGCCTCTGTAGTAGTGGAAAAAGCTGATGTGTCTGAATTTGAAGCTATGGAGAGGGTGTTGTCTAGGATCAATCAGTCAAGCTTGCCACTAAGGGGAGTCATTCATTCGGCAGGGATGTTATCGGATGGGGTCCTACAAAACCAGAGTTGGTCTAGCTTTGAGAAAGTGATGGCTCCCAAAGTCCAAGGAGCTTGGCATTTGCATCAATTAACCAAAAACCAGCCAATGGACTTTTTTGTCCTGTTTTCTTCGGCGGCATCTCTGTTGGGTTCCCCCGGTCAGGGAAATCATGCTGCGGCTAATGCCTTTCTCGATAGTTTAGCCCATTATCGTCGAGGTCTGGGATTGAATGGATTGAGCATTCATTGGGGTGCGGTATCTCAAGTGGGAGAAGCAGCTGAGCGTGGTGCAGATCTGAGGGCAGAGCTCAAGGGCATGGGTGCGATCTCTCCTGGTGGGGTGTTGGAAGCATTAGAGCTCTTGATGAGTAGTGAGGCGGTAGAAGTAGGAGTAGTACCGATCAACTGGTCACAATGGACTGCTAGAGTTTCTAATTGGCCGTTTTTAGCTCAGTGGCAAGAAAAGATTAAGACTTCGGAGGTATCTAAATCCGAATTTATTGACCAGTTAAAAGCTGCATTACCATCGGAGCAAAAAGAGCTATTAACCGCCCATGTGCGTAGTCATGTGGCAAGAGTATTGGGGATAAGTTCCGCTCAATCGATTGGTTTAGAACAAGGATTTTTTGAGTTGGGAATGGATTCTCTTACCTCAGTAGAGTTGCGCAATCGCTTGCAAGGTAGTTTAAGCTGTTCAATTCCTTCTAGTTTAGCTTTTGATTATCCTACGGTACGAGAATTGGTAGATTATTTAATTCAAAAATTATTATTAGAAACAGAAGAGACTGAACGAATAGAAGAAAGTGCTCAAAAACTCGCCAAACAATTAGGATTAGACTTGGAGGGATTTCAATGAGTAATAACCTAGAACAATCTTACGGAAAATTGATAAAAATGGCATCTGAAAAGATAGCCAACCTAGAAAAAGAACTTGAAGGTTTTAAAAGTAAAAACCAATTTGAATCAATCGCCATTATTGGGATGGGATGCCGTTTCCCTGGAGGAGCAGATAACCCCGAATCCTTCTGGACTCTCTTATCTCAAGGCATAGATGCCATTAGTGAAATTCCTTCTGAGCGATGGAACATCGAGCAGTACTACGATCCTAACCCAGAAACCCCAGGGAAAATGTACACTCGTTATGGGGGGTTCGTCGGTCAACTACAAGAGTTTGACTCTCACTTCTTTAATATTGCTCCTATTGAAGCAATTTCCCTTGACCCTCAACAACGTCTACTCTTGGAAGTAAGTTGGGAAGCCCTTGAGCATGCAGCGATCGCTCCTCAACAACTCGCCAAAACTGAAGCGGGTGTATTTATGGGCATTTGTAGTAATGACTATAGTCAACGTTTAACTAGTCGTGATCTTACAGAAATTGATGCCTATTTAGCCACAGGTAATGCCCACAGTACTGCTACTGGCAGACTTTCTTATTTTCTCGGACTAACTGGGCCTTCAATAGCTGTAGATACGGCTTGTTCTTCTTCCTTAGTCAGCCTTCATTTAGCCTGTGCCAGTCTGCGTAACCAAGAATGCACTTTAGCTCTAGCAGGAGGGGTTAATCGGATTATTTCCCCAGAATATACCATCAATTTTTCCAGGGCGAGGATGCTTTCTGCTGATGGACGCTGCAAGACTTTTGACGCGGGGGCAGATGGTTTTGTTCGCAGTGAGGGCTGTGGGGTAGTAGTGCTCAAGCGATTCTCGGATGCCGTGGCAGATGGGGATAATATCTTGGCCGTCATTCGAGGAACGGCGATTAATCAGGATGGCCATACTAGTGGTTTAACGGTACCGAATGGTCCTGCTCAAGAGTCAGTAATCCGTCAAGCCTTAAAAAATTCAGGAGTACAGCCAGAGCAAGTCAGCTATATAGAAGCCCATGGCACCGGGACATCTTTAGGAGATCCGATTGAGGTCACTGCTTTAGGGAATGTATTTGGAGAATCACACTCATCACAACAACCGATGATCATCGGTTCTGTCAAAACCAATATCGGACACCTGGAAGCAGCAGCGGGCATAGCGGGGTTAATCAAAGTAGTATTGCAGTTGCAACATCAACAGATTGCCCCCCATCTCCATTTTCACCAGCCCAATCCTTATATTAATTGGAAGCAATTACCGGTATTAGTACCGACTGATGGTACTCCTTGGCAGATAGAAGATAAACCTCGTCTAGCTGGCCTTAGTTCTTTTGGTTTCAGTGGCACTAATGCCCATGTCATCCTAGAAGAAGCCCCAAGTTCAGTTAACACTGAGCACTTATCAGACCCCAGTAGGGAACGTCCTGTTCATCTATTCACCCTCTCGACTAAAGATGACTTGGCTTTATGGGAACTGGTGCAGAAGTATCAAGAATTTTTAGAGAACAATGGCACTGCTAATCTGGCAGATATCTGTTTTACTGCTAATACAGGGCGCTCCCACTTCCAGCATCGATTAGCAATTATCGCCTCTAATCAGCAGGAGTTAGCTAAAAAACTGGCAAAGGCAAGAGCAACAGAGGATATTTCCGCTGTATTTACCGGACACATCCCCAATAGTAACAGTTCACCCAAAATGGCGTTCCTGTTTACGGGTCAAGGTTCTCAGTATGTCAACATGGGCAGACAACTCTATGACACTGAGCCGATCTTCCGTCAAGCCTTAGACCAATGTCACCAAATCCTACAGTCCTATTTAGAAAAACCGCTCAAGGAAGTTATTTATCCTCAACAGCCTCAAGACCTAAAGACTTCAGATATTAACCAAACTGCTTATACTCAACCAGCCCTATTTGCCATTGAATATGCCCTGTTTAAACTCTGGGAATCCTGGGGCATCAACCCAGATGTAGTGATGGGGCATAGTGTGGGGGAATATGTAGCTGCAACCGTAGCAGGAGTATTTAGTTTAGAAGACGGTTTAAAATTAATTGCCACTCGGGGAAGATTGATGCAACAGTTGCCCTGTGGTGGTCAGATGGTTTCAGTCATGGCTAACGATTCAAAAGTCCGTGAGCTGATTACCCCATACAAAGAGAAAGTAGCGATTGCTGCCATCAATGGACCGGAAAGTGTAGTGATTTCCGGCGGGTCAATAGCCATTGAAGCCATCATCAGCAACTTAGAATCAGAGGGAATCAAGACCAAAAGGCTACAGGTATCTCACCCCTTCCATTCACCTTTAATGGAACCAATGCTGGCAGAATTTGAAGCAGTAGCCCATCAAATTACCTACAATCAACCGACTATTCCACTAATATCAAATATTACAGGAGTTCGAGGCGACAAGACCATTGCCACAGCTAAGTATTGGGTAAATCATGTGTTAGAACCAGTCAGGTTTGCCCAAAATATGGAGACCTTGCACCAACAAGGCTATGAAATCTTCCTAGAAATAGGAGCAAAACCAATATTATTAGGCATGGGGCGTCAATGTCTACCAGAAGAGTTCGGTATTTGGTTACCATCGTTACGTCCGGGAGTAGATGAATGGCAACAAATGCTGTCTAGTTTGGCACAGTTATATGTCCAGGGAGTCAAGGTAGATTGGTCAGGGTTTGACCGAGACTAT
>WTKN01000180.1 GCA_011524395.1 Moorena sp. SS36440bin_2 | reverse complement strand
TGCCATAGCAAGGATAAAAGGCTCTGTAGTTAAAACCACAGTTCGCAAATTTTTGGCCAAATTGCTTGAGAGTATCTGCCCGTATTGGTTCCGCGCCACTGTAAGCTAAATCCCAACTGCTCAAGTCAAGATTAGCTAATTGTTCTTCTTCAATTTTTTTGACACATAAATCATAAGCAAAATTCGGTCCGCCACTAGTAGTCGCCCTATAGTTAGAAATCGCCTTTAACCAACGAATCGGCTTCTGTAGAAATGCCACTGGCGGCATCAGAATACTGGGAAATCCTACATAAATCGGCTGTAGGACGTGACCAATCAATCCCATATCATGGAACAATGGCAACCAACCTACACCAATACTCTGTTCGCTATGACCAAATGCCTGATGGATGATCTGCTGGTTGTGGATGATATTGCCATGAGTCACCATTACCCCTTTCGGTGTTCCCGTAGAACCGGAAGTATATTGCAAAAACGCTAAACTCGATGGTGTCACTGATAATGGTGCAAACTCTTGACGATCAGCAACAATGGTATCAGTAGTTATCAACTTCAACTGAGCTAAGGAAGCATCACTTGTCCACCTTTGCTCAATGTCAGCCAGTATCGATGTGGTTGTCAGTGCAACTATCGCTTGGGCATCATTAACAATATTTAGCAAGCGAGACAATTTTTGATTGCGTCTGGGAGGATAAACCGGAACCGCTACTACCCCTGCATATAAGCAGCCCATAAAAGCTGTAATAAACTCCAATCCAGAAGGGTATAACAGTAAAGCTCTTTCTCCTTGCATTGATTGGAGATGGGCTGCGATCGCTCTTGCTTTTGCATCTAATTCCGAGTAGGTAAGACTTTGTGATTCGGTTTCTCCGTCAAGGAGAAAGATATAGGCGAGCTGATCAGGTTGAGCTTGCGCTCTTTCGCCTAATAAATCAACTAAACTCAAGAAGTTTGACTCCCCATTGGAAAAATAATTTACACAACTCGTCACTTAGCTACTCCCAAAACAAGCAGTTCAAAAAAGTCAGATACCAAGAATTATTTAATTAAGTTTTCAATCCACAGCTAAGCCAAATAAGTAGTTAAATTCCTTAGCTTACTCACGGCTTGTAACTTAGCTGAGTTTGTGATCGATTCAGGGGCTTATTCGGTCATGGTTTTTCCACCTGAATAAGCGCCATAATTGAGCGATTTGGCATTGAAAGTAAGAGCACCAAATTAGATTATATAGTAATACTACATTATCCGGCAAGTTAATCAAAAAATTTAGTTTTTAGTGATCAAGGTAGGGCTGGCAAATCCCTAGTATTCGTTATGCGATCGCCATTACCCCCAAGTCGTGGTAGAACCAGTTTTACTCTACTAAGCAGGTGCACAAAATTAATTACACATTCTGCAAAACTCAAAGCCTTACGATATAAGGGTTACAGAGATTCGTAGTAGGAAATTAATTTTGTTTAGGTGCTTATAGACCAATGGCAGAAGTGTAAATTTTTGAAACAAAAATTTACACTTCTGCCTATTTTTACAATATTTATAGGTCTCTTCTAGAGTGACTATGTCGTCGTATTAGTTAAAACAACGAAAGATTGGCAAGACTGGGACGAGCATCTGAGTAAACTAGAAAAACTCTATACCTCAGATAACTATGATGGGGTTAACTACAAGGTAGTTTTTTGATTAGTTGATACCGCCGATTGTGGTATTAATAAATCCCGGGAACGGGTGTTTATTGTTGGGATCAGATAAAAGTTAACTTTCCCTAAGTCTTTACCCAAAAAAACATTTTATTGATAGCTTCCCAATTCCATTAAATTAAAAGAAAAAAAAATAGCCGTAGAAATACTATCCACGGCTATTTCAGTGCTACAAACCCTATGTCATGTCTATCAGTTTGCGAATCAATCCGGATGTAATCCTACCGGATCATATCGGGGGGGAAATCCCCCCAAAACTTTAGCGATGCAGCGCGGTCTTGGGGGTTCCCCCGGAGACGAAACCTGATTACGTTGAGCCTTTATGGTTGGTAGGCTATGCAA
>WTKN01000351.1:8713-12984 GCA_011524395.1 Moorena sp. SS36440bin_2 | reverse complement strand
CTACACTACTACTCATCCTTCTCTTTTTGTCAACCCCATCACCTGAATACTTACTCCAGAGGTTTCCCTTGGGCAATTCGACTACAATCAAAACACAGGTATTCTCTCTGTTGAAAACCAACCGTTTGCTCAGTTACAAGCAGGGACTGATTTCATAGTAGACCGTGATGTAATTTTAAGTATTAAGTAGCTTCTTAAATTATTAACCCTAAAGGCAATTCTGCTAACTGTTTAAACTCCAACCCTGCCTAAAATATCTGATCAATTGCCAACATTTTCAGGGGAAAGGGCTTCTCAGTCAGTTGTGGCATGGGATTGAGATCGGCGATCGCTTTTAGCGGAAGCTTCGCTTCATCGGCGTTCGCGTTCGCGCAGCGTCGCCTACGGCGAAAGCGTGGCCAAAGGCCTCAGCCGCGCCAAAGGCGTTCGCGTAGCGTAGCCCGAAGGGCTAATCGCATAAACTATCGGTTCCGGCTGACCCAAGTAGTGCTGAATCGGCACAGATTATTCTTTAGTATTAGACCCTCCATTTTACCAAAGTATGTTACCCGAAAGAGGACTTTTTTTATTTTCTAGAAATTTTTTTATAGATTTATAAAGTGTCGCCAATTTGGCGAGAAGTCTAAGGTGAAATAGGTTGTAATCATTATCGGTAGCGTAAACAATATAAATCCAATAGTCATGGCTGAGTTAAACCAAACAATTTTAGAAAGCTCTAATCCAAAACCTAAATTCCGTTTCGATGCTGAGCAATTTAGACTCATCCAACAACAGCAGGAGCGTTTAGAGTCTGAAGGATCGTCTTTTTCACCTTTCACCATTCCCTCAACGGTTACTGATACTATTAATGGTGGGGATGCTAACGATACTCTCAACGGTGGGGATAGTAATGATCTAATTGATGGGAAAAATGGCAATGATTTGCTTGACGGTAAAGGAGGTAATGATGCGATCGCTGGTGGGCGTGGAGATGATACTGTAATTGGCGGTAGTGGCGATGATACTGTTTACGGAGAATTAGCTAGTTTCCTCAGAAATTCTTCTTCTCCTGTAACAGAAGGTAAAAATTACCTAGATGGGGGAGATGGAGATGATATTCTCCATGGTGGCAGTAACCATGATACTCTGCTCGGTGGAAAAGGGAATGATAAGCTCTACGGCGGTAGTACCATCGTTGATGGTTATACTCATGTTTATGACCCGTATGCTGAACAAAACTTTGGTTCTTTATCGGGCAATGATGTTCTTAACGGTGGCGATGGCAATGATACCCTAGACGGTGCAGCAGGAGCAGACACCTTAATTGGTGAATCTGGTAATGACATTATGACTGGCGGGTATGGCCATGACCTTATCACTGGTGGAGATGGCAATGATACTCTCACAGGTGGCTCTGACAGTGACACTCTTACGGGTGGCGAAGGAGCTGATATCTTTAGTTTTCGCCTCTTATTCCCAATAGAAAGTTTTGTGAAGATATCAATCTTTGGGCCAGCATTTACCTTACCACCAATACCTGAACGAGGAATTGATACCATTGAAGACTTCAATGCTCTTGAGGGTGATAAGATTAAAATTACTGGTGTTAGTAAAGCTGATTCTCCAGAGGTTTCCCTTGGCCAATTCGACTACAATCAAAACACAGGTATTCTCTCTTTTGAAAACAAAGAGTTTGCTCAGTTACAAGCAGGGACGGATTTCATAGTAGACCGTGATCTGATTTTAAGTATTAACTAGCTTGATCAATTAATCCTAAAGGCAATTCTGGTAATTGTTTCAATTCCAAACCTCCCTAAAATATCTGATCAATTGCCAACATTTTAAGGCGAAGCCCTTCTAAGTCAGTTGTGGCATGGGATTGAGATCTGCGATCCCATAAACTATCTGTTCCAGCTGACCCAAGTAGTGCTGAATTGACACAGATTATTCTTTGGTATTAGACTTTCTATTTTACCAAAGCATGTGACCCGAAAGAGTACTTTTTTTTATTTTCTAAATATTTTTCTATAGATTTCTAAAGCGTCGCCAATTTGGCGAGAAGTCTAAGCTGAAATGCGATCTAATCAATTAATGTAAGCATCGATAGCATAAATGATATAAATCCAATAGTTATGGCTGAGCAAAACCAGACAATTTTAGAACTCTTACGTCTAAGGCCTTTCAATTCTGAGGACTTGGGAATCGATTTTGGGGGCTTAAAACAAAAGCAGGAGCGTTTAGAGTCTCAAGGATCCTCTTTTTCCCCTTCCACCATTCCTTCAAGCGTTACTGATACTCTGACCGGTGGAGATGGTAACGATACCGTCAACGGTGGGGATAGTAATGATCTAATTGATGGCAAAAATGGTAATGATTTTCTTGACGGTAAGGAAGGTAATGATGCGATCGCAGGTGGCCGTGGAGATGATACTGTAATTGGCGGTAGTGGCGATGATACTCTTTACGGAGAATTAGCTAGTGGTATATTACGTTCCGGTAGTACTATCTTAACTGTATTGTATCCTTCCTCACAAACAGAAGGTCATAATTACCTAGATGGGGGAGATGGTGATGATATTATCATTGGTGGCAGTAACTATGATACTTTGATGGGCGGAAATGGGAATGATACCCTAAGCGGTGCACAAGGAGCAGACACCTTAATTGGGGAATCTGGCCATGACCTTATCAATGGCAGCTATGGCAATGACCTTATCACTGGTGGAGATGGCAATGATACTCTCATAGGTGGCTCTGACAGTGACACTCTTACGGGTGGCGAAGGAGCTGATATGTTTAGTTTTTCCCTCTTGTTTCCAATAGGTTTTACTTCACTAATCCGAGGATCACAATTGACACCACCAACACCTGAAGGAGGAATAGATACCATTGAAGACTTCAATGCTCTTGAGGGTGATAAGATTCAAATTACTGGTGTTAGTAGAGGTTATTCTCCAGAGGTTTCCCTTGGCCAATTCAACTACAATCAAGACACAGGTATTCTCTCTTTTGAAAACCAACAGTTTGCTCAGTTACAAGCAGGGACTGATTTCATAGTAGACCGTGATGTAATTTTAAACATTAACTAGCTTGATCAATTAATCCTAAAGGCAATTCTGCTAATTGTTTAAACTCCAACCCTCCCTCAAATATCTCATCAATCGCCAGCATTTGACCATCAATGGTCATAAATTTATGATCGTTTGTGGCTCGAATTACTGAGCCATCCTCTAGAGTATATTCAAACACCTCTTGCTCTCCCCGGTTATGCCACTGAGCAATAGGTTGGGTATACACATAGCCATTACTATCAACGCTATAAACAGTACATGGGATACCTTTCTCGACAATCTCACCAATGGCCATCGGACCATACTCTACTGTGATAATCTCCGTATCATAGCTGAGACAATATTCAGCAAATTTAATCATTTGGTCAAATAACTCTTCAGCTATGTCTTGAGTCACGCCATTTTTGGTTGAACCATCGATAAAAATCTCCCGATGCTTCTGCATCTCAGCCACTTTCTTCTTACCCATGCAATTGTGAGCAATAAAGTCATTGGCAATAAAGTTATGAGTGTCAGCAATACTTAAATCAAAAACCTCCTCTTGCCCAAGATACTTCAGCTCAACAATCTCATCCCATAAAATATCTGAGTCAGCAATACCTTGGTGACGTGCTAAACTCGGAGTCGCAACTGTTTTTGTTAATTCGTGTCCACTTTTAGCTGTTAACTGTTCCCTGTTACCAACTTCTGATATAAGTCTAGTGATATTATCAGTTAGCTTACCTTTACTATTCGATAGTTCACGACTGTAGGGAATTGGTAATGTTTTTGCTAAACCGATCGGGCTTCCTATGGTAAACTCTTTCAGAGGCTTCCATCCTAGAGTGGTGTAGAAAAGATGATCATCCGTTGCGCGAATGTTGCGGTTAGTTTTGGTAGTAATCTCCCAAACATCACGAATCCCATTAGGATGAATTTCAATAATTGGTTGTTGGGTAATTTTTTGGGTCTTCAAATCCAGGGAAAAAACCTTTCGTCCCAACCAGTAACTAGATTTAGAAGCAATCTCCTTCAAGGAAACTAAACGACCGGTTGCTGGATCCACTATCTCAGTTGATCCACTCAAACAGCGCCTCAGTAAATCCGCTTGACCTAGAGAATAACCGGCCAAATCCTGGGCCATCCGCATGATGCTTTCCTGAAAGCAGTTATGAACGACTACGCCATGAGCCAGAAAGTATGGGGAAGATTGTTCCTCCATTTGTAGATCAAAACACTCTT
>WTKN01000351.1:0-8613 GCA_011524395.1 Moorena sp. SS36440bin_2 | reverse complement strand
AGCTCATAGGCAAATTTGTCTCCATCTGGTGTTAAAAAGCGATGGTTTTTACTGGAATAGATAACTGTACCACTAGATAACGTAATTTTCAGGATGTCTTTGACACCACTGCACCATTGCTTAGCTACCCTTGCTGGCCAAACTCGTTGACCATCAGAGGTTAATACTAGGTCGCCAGATTGAATTTCCTCAATGGGCACATAAGACCCATCGGGCTGATCAATTAACGTACCTTTCGGTAAACATAGAATTCCATAAGTCTCTTTTAAAATAGGCTCTAATAGAGGATGTTGATACTCTACTTTTTCCTTACCATGTTTACGATTAATAAACTGAGGAATCAGACCAGCATCCAGAGGACCAGGGCGATAAAGAGCTAAAATTGAAGAAATATCTTCAATACTGTCAGGTTTCAGGTCTCGCACCACCTGACGCATTCCCGAAGATTCTAATTGGAATACTCCTTCTAACTGACCTTTTTCTAGGAGCTTGTAAGTTTCTTGAACGCCGGGGGGTTTTTTATTCTGTTCACCCTTGGCTAAAATTTTCCTAGATTTAATTTCCTCTAGGGTAATCTCATCTAAATCGAGTTCAATATTTCTAGTCTTTTTAACTAACTCTTTGGTTTTCTGAATAGTCGTTAAGTTCTTTAGTCCTAAAAAATCCATTTTCAGGAGTCCCAGAGCTTCCAGGTCTTCCATATAATACTGGGTAATCACTGCACCATCATTATTCAGCTGTAATGGCACAATTTCATCTAACGGATCTGCTGAAATAACCACACCAGCAGCATGGACACCAAAAGTTTTATTTGTCCCTTCAATCCGAATCGCCATATCCACCCAGCGATGAACTTCCGGATCTTGATCGTAAGCCTCTTTAAACTCTGGTGTTGGTGTCTGATCAGAAATCATCACTGAGAGTTTGGCTGGCTTACCTCGCGCCACTGGAATCATCTTAGCCATACGATTAGAGTCTTGGTAAGAAATTCCTAACACTCTCGCTACATCTTTTAATACCGCTTTAGAGGTCATGCGGTTAAATGTAATAATCTGGGCTACTCGGTCTTCACCATATAGATTGGTGACATATTTAATCACCTCATCCCGTCTTTCAATGCAGAAATCTGTGTCAATATCTGGCATTGATTTCCGCTCTGGATTGAGAAACCGCTCGAACAGGAGCCCATGATGTACGGGGTCAATGTTGGTAATTTCTAGGACATAAGCCACTAGGGAACCTGCTGCTGAACCACGACCGGGACCAACGGGAATATCATTATCTCTGGCATATTTGATGTAGTCCCAAACCACTAAAAAGTAGGTAGAAAACCCCATCTGCTGGAGCATTTTTAACTCATACTCCAGCCGTGCTTTATACACTGGATCAATTTCACTACGAGAGCGACACTTTAGCCGCTTCATCAGTCCATTCCAGGTAATTTCTTCTAAATAGGTGTCAGGGGTATAATCCTTGGATACCTTGTAGTCTGGGATGCGAGGCTCCCCCATAATATTGTAGTGCTTGACTTTATCTGCCACTTCTAAGGTATTTGCGATCGCATCCTCTATCACCTGGGACGGTAAATGATCTCGAAACAGCCGCTTCATTTCCTCTGCTGACTTGAGATACTCCGTGCCACTATAGCGCATTCGTTTCTCTTCCGTAACCAGTTTAGCGGTTTGAATACACAGCAAAGCATCATGAGCTTCTACGTCATAGCAGGAAATAAAGTGGGAGTCATTAGTCGCAATAATTTTAATACCTAATTCACTGGCAATCTTAACAATCGCAACATTAACCACTCGGTCTTCTACAGAGCCGTGGTCTTGAATCTCTAAATAGTAATCATCCCCAAAAACCTCTTGGTACCACTTAGCTACTTCACGGGCTTGATCGAAGTCACCTTTTAGGATAGCTTGGGGAACTTCACCCCCCAAACAAGCACTGGTAACAATTAACCCTTCGTGATATTGCTCCAGTAATTCTTTATTGATACAGGGGCGAGCAAAAATTCCTTTGCCTTGCATCCCTTTTAGGTGAGAAAGAGTTGTTAATTTTACTAAGTTTTTGTAGCCTTGCGTATCTTTTGCTAAGACAACTTGATGATATTTTCGGTAACGCTTATTGACCTCAATATCACCGTTTATCACATACATTTCGTTACCGATTATCGGCTTAATGCCCTTTTTTAGGCAAACTTTAATCAGTTCAATAGCACCATACATCACACCATGATCTGTTAGTGCGATCGCAGGCATTCCCAACTCAACAGCTCGGTCTACCAGTGCTGGTAGCTGAGATGCTCCATCTAGTAGGCTATAATCACTGTGAATGTGTAGACCAACAAAAGACATAGTTACTGTTAATTATAAACCGATGTTGCTGATTATTTTAATGATTAACGGACTTACAAGCCAGGTCTAGTACAAAAAAAATAGTACCAAAAAACAAGGTTTATCTTAAGCACGGAAATCAGTTAAACGACTTCCAACCCTTCTCAACTCCGATGGTGGATTTTTAACCTGATTAGCATTCAAATTGCTGTTAAGTTCCCGAATACGGCGGGACAACATACGAATAATTTTAATTGCAAATTCTGGTGTCTCATCAATGGCATCATAAAGTTGTAGCTGTGTCAACATCAAACAATGGCAAGGTTCGATGGTGGTCACAGAAGCGGAGCGAGGTTCTGCATCAAACAAAGACATCTCCCCAAAGCAGGCTCCTTGCTTGAACTGTGCCAAATTCCGATCACCGATGTGAACTCTTACCAAACCTGAGACTACAATATAAAGTTCCCTACCCTCTTCTCCTTGAGCAAAGATGGTATGGTTAGAAGGAAAGTCTAGCTCGTCCATTACAGAGGCTAGTCGCATCAGAAAATCGTCCCGCAATTCGTGAAAAATTGGGACACCCCTGATAAAAATTAAACGATCAATGCTAGATAACATTGGTTAGTGGTTGGGTTTGCGGTTGGCTGCTAGCGAATAGCCGTTCTGTAGTAAAATACAAGTTTAACCCATAGGGATAATTGTTTATAGTTAATGGCTGACTAGACTATGGGGTGGTATTAAGGGGTGAAATTAAGATTGAACCACTGTACTGTAGGAATTTCAGACATTATTTAACGTGATGGTCTACTGTCCACTGCCATCACACCTTAGAGATTAGAGACGATGCCAGCAAAGTGTACAAAGAATAGGGAACTATGGGATCAAACTATCCGATAATCTCTTGTGCTTGAGCAGCTACCAAGGGGTCTGGGTCATTCCTAAGCACTGGCAACAACTCTACACAAGCACGAGGTGACATCTCTTTGAGATAAGCCACAACCGCTTCCCGCACAAAACCGGTAGGATGACGTAGGCAACTTAGAGCCGCTGCTGGTGCTAGGGAACAGCGTGCGGCTCTGGCCACATGAAAACAACAGGCTAGGGGCCAATCTGACAGAAAATGTCGTAACTCGATTAACCGACGTAAGCGATCGCTTACAATCATGGGTTTATAAGGTACTAAATCCACGAGGGCAGCTAATTTTTCTTTCAGAGAACGCCGGTCTAAAATTGACAAAAATGCTTTCTTATTAGGAATATCTAGGGTATTATCCAAAATTTCTAGCCCTAGGGCAATGTTTGACCGAGAATGGGATGCTAGATTAAACTCAGCTGCTTTGATGGCACTCGATGGATAAAGAAACTTCATCAGTAAGAAACACACCTCTACAAGATCTTGTTGAAGATCATTAAGCCCCTGCCGCAGCAAATCTGCCTCCATTCCAGCTATTCTCTTTGAGGTCAAATCCAGCAGTGCGCCATAAATTTGACCCAAAAACATCAATTCTTGCTCAATTAAAGTTTCTATACCACTACGACCTAACTGGTTCATCACCGCTTCAATCCCAACTTCCCCTGGAATCTTGAGCAAGATCGTGAGAATATTACGACGGGTTGTCCCCCAACTACTCATCAACTGTTGCACCAAATGCTTCATAGCTTCAGGAGTACCCTTTTCAGTTAGGGCGTGGAGTCTGCCAATTTCACCAAGAGCCATCCAAGCTTGCCGCCTTACTACGTCTGGCTTGTGAATATCTTCAGACAAAACCCTCAATAAAGGAATGGCTTCATCCCCTTGCTTGACCAACGCTATACGAGCAGCATTGCGGGTAGATGTGTAGTAGAGTGCCTTGACTAAAGACGGATAGTACTTTTCAAATCGTTTAGCAGCAATCACCTCTAAACAAGCACACCGTACCTTTAATGACTTATCCCTTAACAGGTCATCAATATAAACCACTAAGGATTCCAAGTAATCCATCTCTGCCAAAGCTCGGGTACCCATTAACCGTTCTTGCTCTTTTTTTGAGGTGAGCATCCGCCGCAGGGTTTTGACGGCTTCAAACTTCTCTTTTGGTGTACCCCGACCCATAATTAAACCAGCTGCTGTAGCTCTTACGGTTGGGTCAACAGCCGGTTGTAGATAAGGCTTAATTGTCCGAATATTCAGGTCTTCCTGAGCCAACCAAAAATAGCGCAATGCTAAGGCCAGGACTTCTACTGGTGGTCTTTGATCAATCAACCCAGACACATCTTTTAGACAATCTGGGTTGGGATAGGGCAACATCACCTCTAAACTCTGGCGCTGCAAATTTGTAGACATTTCTCCCAGCAAGGGAGAAAGAACCTTACTCGCTTTTTCTGGAGCAATTTGAGACAACAGTTGAATGTAAGCAGAGCGGTTATTCGGCTCAGTTTTCAGTCGTCTTACCGCTTCCTCAAAGACGGTCTTAGTATCCAGGAAATTGGTATTGGCAGAACCCAAACGTCCTTGCTCGGCATTGATCAGCAGCAATGAACCATAATTAGCCCGCATTAACCAGGTACTCAGCAGCCATAATAGGGCAAAAATCACTACCATGAAAATAAATACCCAATGCCGCAATGGCTCAAAATTGGGGAAAGCCCAATTCAGCAGCCCAATGGTGGCTAAAATCCCAAGACCAGTAATGCCAGTAGTCATGGGTTTGGCAATCCCTTGCACAGTAGTTTGAACTACAGAGCGTAAGCCTGACGGTAAGGCTTGGAAAAGTACCGGTTCAACACTAGCTACTAAAGTAAATCGCAATAGTTCATCAACGAATCGGAGTAAGACTACACCAATAAATAGCCCTGTTATCCAGCTAGGCAACCCAATATCAAACTTTACCCAACTTGCCATCTTAGCTAGGGTGACTAAGCCAATCACAGATAAAGCACCAGGTAATACCATAGCGCTTAGGAAAAGACCAAAGCGATCAATCACCCGACTAGAGATAAACCATTGGGTCACCAATTCAAAAAGTCCCAACGTACCACTGAATATACCCAGAAAACCAGCAATTGCTGAACCATCGAGGGTTTGCTCCAATTGACCCATATACTGAAATTCAATTAGGAGGTACAGGGCTTCCCCTAAGATAAAAAACGCAAATAAAGGGATGACATAGCGTCTGAGGGATTCACTCGGCTGACGCACAGCAAAGTCTGGCTCCATTTCTTCCCACTGTCGTGCTGGGGCGTTAGGAAAGGCTTGCTGGTAGTGCTGACATATATAAACCAAGGTCAGTGCTCCGACGAGCATCATGCCAGACCCAAAAGCCACCACATTCTTGAGTCCAACGAACAGCAATAATAGAGGTAATGAGAAGCCAGAGAGGACATCAGCTACCAAAAGCCCACTGGAGATTAGGGGGTAGGTACGCTTAATTTCCCGAATGTTGAATAACTGATTAGCCGTCACCTGGGAATTAAGGTCATTGAGGATGTACACGGCATCCATCCACAATCGCAATAGAAAGATGGTGACTACAGTAATATAGCCATACTCGATCTCTAAGCCTAGGCGGAACACTAACAAGGGTAAGGCAGCTAGGATAGCGATCGCTACCAAGACTGACCTCAAGGGTAAAATCCTCTGCAACCAGGAGTATAATACTCCCAACCCAGAGCAGATCACGGAACTAGCAATATAAATCACCGGTAACCACTTCGCGCCATATTTCTCTAGGAACAAGGCAATGGCACTGTACTCTAACCAAAGCAGTCCCATGGCAGTGGTGGTATGGAAGGCGAACATCAACAATGTCCGCTCGCCTTCTTCTGGGCGAAGATTCACCCACTCTAGGATTGTTCTAATCCAGTAACCCTTCAGGCGAGTCGCAGATGGCAATTTCATAGAGTCATTAGTCCTTCGTCACTAGTCCTCAGTCAGTTGTCCTTGGTATTTTAAGCTGCTTGATCTGTGCATGGGTATTGAGGTCTCAATTCCAGGCACCTGGGCATGTGGTTACCAATGACTAATGACCAATGACTAATGACCAATGACTAATGACCAATGACTAATGACCAATGACCAATGACTGATGACCAATCACTATAACCACTATTTTTTGGGGGAGAGTAACATCATCATGTTGCGACCTTCCCGCTTAGGTGCTTGCTGGACTTCTGCCAATTCTTGTAAATCCTTAGCCATGCGCTCGAGTAGTGCCTGGGCTAAATTACTATGTTGGATTTCTCGACCTCGGAAGGTAATGGTAGCTTTAACCTTATCGCCAGATTTCAGGAAGCGCTCCGCTTGATTGACCCGCACATTGTAGTCATGGTCTTCTATTTTGTAGCGCATCTTCACTTCTTTGACATCAGCCGTGTGCTGCTTCTTCTTTGCTTCACGGGCTTTCTTCTCTTGTTCAAATTTGTACTTGCCATAGTCCATGATGCGACACACTGGCGGATCTGCCTTGTCACTAACCAGGACAAGATCTAACTCCTTTTCCTCAGCGATCCGCAGGGCATCTTGAGGTGTGATTATACCCAGCTGTGCCCCATCGGTATCAATGGCTCTAATCTTGGGAAACCTTATTCTTTCGTTAATTTGGGGTAGATCGCGTTGGCGTCTTCTATTATCACTCACAGGCGTTTGTTTATTTTGTTAAGTGGATTAATCAAAAACTAGACTTACTACATACACTTGCCATTTTACTAATTCCTTTCTTGTTTCTGTTGAAATTATTAACATCACTTAGGAAACCGAGGCCTATGGAATAGTTATAACTTACTCCTTTGCCTGATAGGGAAGGCATAATGGACTTAAGTGGCTTTGTAAATATTTTTGAAGTTGAGGCAGGATGTGACCAAATCTTTGCATTGGCAGCAACGAGTTGGTAGTCAAAGGGATTGGGTCTGGCGGGGTTGGCCGATCCGTTATACCTATTTTCGCCCACCCCAACCCCTAACCGTCCAGCCGACAACACCAGTTATTCTGCTTCATGGGTTTGGTGCTTCGGTAGGGCATTGGCGTAATAACCTAGACGTAATCGGTCAACATCATACCGTTTATGCTTTAGATTTGCTTGGTTTTGGGGCATCCCGGAAAGCTGCGGTTGACTACACTATTGATCTTTGGGTAGCTCAGGTTTATGAATTTTGGCAAACTTTTATCCAAGAACCGGTAGTTTTAGTAGGTAACTCCATTGGTTCGCTAGTTGGTCTAGGAGCAGCAGCGACCCATCCAGAGATGGTTAAAGGTCTGGTGATGATTAATTTACCAGATTTCCAAGCCCGAGAAGAAGCGATTCCTAGTTGGCTTGGACCGATAGTCTCAACTGTTGAGAGTCTAGTGGCATCACCAGTGCTACTCAAAACCATATTTTATCTGGTAAGACGTCCATCGGTTGTTCGTAAGTGGGCAGGGTTAGCTTATGCTAATCCAGAGGCAGTTACAGATGATTTGGTAGAAATTCTCAGTGTCCCTGCCACCGATCCTGGAGCTGCGGGCACCTTTAGTAGACTTTTGAGAGGGATGACCGCTCCTAACTTTAGTCTACCGGTCAAATCCCTATTACCTAAATTAGATATTCCTATGCTATTGATGTGGGGACTAGAAGACCGGATGATTCCCCCCATCCTAGCTCGCAAGTTTGTTAAACTCAATCCTAATTTAGAGCTATTGGAGTTAAATCATGCTGGTCACTGTCCCCACGATGAATGTCCGGAACAGGTGAATCTGATGCTTTTAGAGTGGCTGAGAACTAAGGTTTGATTATCTCCAAAACAAAATTGGTATTAGCCGACGCTCACTTGATCGGTGTCAACATCCGTGCAACCATCCACACCGGAGGCAACACTAACCATCTTATCTAGAACCTCCTGGCTAGCTACTTCTCCTTTTAGCACAACTTTACCGCCAGTTTGAGCAACCCAGAGCCTCTCCTCGTCATCGAGATCGTTGTCTTGGTCAAAGGCCCAAACAACTCGCTTGGCAAGGCCGCTTTGGTCGTATTCTCCGTTTAACCCCAATCGCTCTGGGGGAATGTCATCTCCTGCTGGTGCATCTGGTGAAGGGGTAGTAGCTGCGGGAGCTTCGTCTGGGCTTCCAAATCCAAAAATCCGCTGTAAAAAACCCATAAATATTTGGTTTCACTCCAATCAGTTTTTAACGATTTTTATCTTACCGAGGAATTTTCCAATTAGCTGCCTAGTTTTAGAAAAAATATATCTTTAGATACAGCACAGTGTTACTAGAGTTATTTGTTACTCAAAACCTGGATAAAATGGTAGTTGGTTTACCGTTGAC
>WTKN01000011.1 GCA_011524395.1 Moorena sp. SS36440bin_2 | reverse complement strand
CTCCCCACCTCCCCACCAATCAAATTTTGGCCGGACGCAAGAAACAGCCCTGCCTCCGATCAGGGGAAGGCAAGAGCCAATATTCAAACAATTATGTGTACCTCATGAGTCCTATAAACGCTATAATAATGATTCGATTCAGTTTTTAAAGTTTTCAACCCTTAACACAAACAACCTGTTTCAGAGTTGCCACTACTTCAACTAGATCTGACTGATTAGCCATCACTTGATCAATTGGCTTATAAGCACCTGGAATTTCATCGATAACGTCCTTATCTTTACGACACTCAACACCTTTAGTTTGCTCAACTAAATCATCAACGGTGAACTGCTTCTTTGCTTTGCTGCGAGACATTAAACGACCAGCACCATGAGCACAGCTGCAGTAACTGTCATGATTGCCTTTACCTTTAACAATGAAAGACTTTGCCCCCATGGAACCAGGGATGATACCATAGTCGTCGGTACGAGCTCGCACTGCTCCTTTTCGAGTGACATAAACCTCTTCGGAGAAATGCATTTCTTTCTCGGCATAGTTGTGATGGCAGTTAACTGACAACAAGGGCTTGAAGGACTTACCACCAACCAGATGTTTCTCAACAATTCGCTTGAAGCGAGCCATCATGATATCACGATTGTAACGGGCATAGTTTTGCGCCCATTGCAAATCCCGCCAGTAGGCAGCAAATTCAGGGGTTCCTGCGACAAAGTATGCTAAATCTCGGTCAGGAAGGTTAGTATGTGCCAGCTTTGCTAATTCTTTAGCGGTATTAATGTGGCACTTAGCTAGCTGATTACCAATATGCCGTGAACCGGAGTGTAGCATCAGCCACACTTGGTTGTCGGTATCAAGACACAATTCAATGAAATGATTGCCACCACCAAGGGAACCCAGCTGTTTCATGGATTTTCCATCTAGCCGTTGCACACCTGGATGAAGCTCCTTAAAGTCACGCCAGCCTTGCCAGTTTACTACTGGTTTTTCGATATCTTTGTTTTCATTAAAGCCAACGGGAATAGCTGCTTCAATCTCCAAGCGAATCTTCTTGAGCTTGCCCTCCAATTGCTCTGCCACAAAAGGGGTTTTAATAGCAGACATGCCACAGTTGTGAACAAACACACCAGCGGTCAAGGCAAAGTTGTGATACTCTGGCACGGTTAGGCAGTAGACATCTTGTCTTTCCTGAAGTGGTATGATATTAACCACTTTGTGATTTGCCCCCCCTACCAGATTTGAGCTTGGATGCTCGGCAGGATCAACGTTATGGTGATCAATTACTGTTCTGTAACCTGGAAAAGATGGTACTTTTCCTAACAATTGAGATTCTAACAATTCAGAGCCAGGGATATCAGAAGCAGGGATATCAGAGGCAGAGATAATCCCATCTGCCTTTTGCCATCTTCCAGAATAGGGTTGCTGGATTAAGGTGTAACCATCTTGATCGGTTTGGGAGTAGAAAGGCATCAAGGATGTCCCTGGTTTGAGGTCACGGGCTTCGAGGTAACTACCATCCCTGAGCATGAATTGATGATCGGGAGTACATTTAATTTCTTGTGAGTTGTCGAGAACGACCTTTAAGAGTAGTTGGTTACGGCGGGTTAATTTGGCTGTAGCCTTAGCCGCAACAATTCTTCCGGTTTGTGTGCAGGAGTAGACAATAATTTCGCGCTGACTGCTGGCTAGTGCTTCGATGGTGTAAGATTTGCCATCAACCAAGGGAACGAGGGTATCACCGGTAAAACAACCAATATCTACCCCAACAGCTGCTGGTAGGATGGCATCTTTGGTGGCAATTACAGAGCCAACTAATGAGCCTTTACCTAGGTGAACGTCTGGCATTAATGCGACGTGCTTAAACACAAATGGCAGAGACGCCACATTTTTGGCCATTTGGGTTTCCTGAGCAGCTAGGGCGTGATTGGCCCAAGACAGCACTGGTTTTGGGCTGGAGAGGTCTAGTTTTTCGTAAGGCATAGCAATAATTATCTTTCTTTTATATTACATATATAATACATAAAATACTACAACCTTGTCCATAAAGTTGAAGCATTGGATGAGGTGCTCATTACAAGTTTTCTTGAAGAAATCTGTGGACAGTTTAGTAACTGTCACACTATACCCCTGTGCAGGTCAAATATTCTTAACCTGAAACCTAGCCAGACTCTGGATAATCAGCTTTGGTCAAAGACGGGGGGGCTAACCCTATAACCAGATAATTCCCAAACGAATTCCATTTCTGCAGGAGGTGGCGGTGTCAAATTGAATTATTATAAGATTTGGAGTTATTGAGTAATTTTTTTATATATTGCTATGGATATTCTGACACTAGGCTGGGTTTCTATACTGGTTTTGTTCACTTGGTCAATCTCAATGGTTGTCTGGGGTCGTAACGGGTTTTAACAGTATCGTGGAAAATCCCGTAATCACTATGTTGTTCTTTGCTGCCGCTGGATTATTAGTGGTGGTAAGTGGAGGAATCATATATCTAACTGCTGCTGAGTGGCGCGATCGCCGCCGCCAAAAGCGGGATAAATAGGGATGAAAATCTGACAGCGGATGGCTGGGGGTTTTCATCCCTCTCAAGCAAGCACTACCAACTTATATCTCAACCCAATAAGCAAACGTTAATTAATTTTATTTGAACGGAGTCCTAGGAGGCTAAATCGTTGGACTCACTTGATATCGCTAAAGCTTATTCGTCCTAAATCAATACTAAAATTTATAATCCGTGATGTCACATGACGGAACATCCTTTTATAGTTTCTGCTCAGTATCTGAATGAGCATCTTGATGATCCCGACATCGTAGTTGTCGATTGCCGTTTTGCTCTATCTGATCCAAACCTGGGGTATGAACAGTATAAAGTTAGCCATATCCCAGGGGCTCACTATCTCGATTTGAATAAAGACCTTTCGAGACCAGTAGAGCGTCATGGTGGGCGTCATCCTTTGCCTGAACCTGGGAGGTTAGCCCAGAAATTAGCAGGGATTGGTGTTAATTTCCGAAAAACCCTAGTGATTGCCTATGATGATTCCCGTTTTGCGTTTGCATCCCGCTTGTGGTGGCTGCTGCGCTACTTGGGACACGACCAAGTGGGTTTGCTGGATGGGGGTTGGAAAGGATGGCATTCCCAAGGGTATCCAGTAACTGATCAAGAGCGTACCACAAAACCAGGAATATTTGTAGAGCAGTTGCGCTCTGATTGGGTGGTGGATATTAATAGTGTGAAAGTACGTAAAGATCTGCCAGAGGTGGCGTTGGTAGATTCTAGAGAAAGCGATCGCTATTTAGGTAAACGAGAACCGATTGACCCTGTTGCCGGTCACATTCCTGGTGCAATAAACTACCCTTGGCATGGTGTGACGGACACCAATGGTTATTTGCAACCATTAGCATCGCAACAAGAGCGCTGGACTGAGCTGGAGAACAAACAAGAAATTCTGGTTTATTGTGGTTCTGGTGTAACCGCTTGTGTCAATCTCTTCTCCCTGGCATTGGCAGGAATTAACACTGGCAAGCTCTATGCTGGGAGTTGGAGTGACTGGTGCTCTTATCTATAATTTTACTCACCGGTTGACGTTGCTTGCTTTGAGAAACTGTGGCACTACTCAAAGCAAGTAATAGGTTAGGTGTGTTGCTTGTGCAAAAGCTTGCCAGTCCCGTTAAACTACCACTACTTTGATACCTCTGATTGTTTCGATCTGAGTTGGTACCCTTCTCCCTAAGACTTAACTGAAGTGGTGCGACAAGGCGCGAGGTTACCAACTCCTAGGTCGCCGCTCCGCGAACCCCATGGGAACGCGCACCAAGACAGAGGAGGGTAAATTTTGCATATTATCCTCAAAATCCGGAAATTATCCCGCTATTGCTTACTCTTTCCCATTGGTAAGTACAGATACGTCATCTCTATCAGTAGTAATCAAATCACTAATTAAATTACCACTAATTAGTTAAGTCTTACCAGTAATTACTAATTTACTAGCTAAAAACTGCTAGAATAAAAAATTATATTAAAGATTATATAGAAAATTGTTAGGTTTAAGTAAATATGCATTGTCCACTGAAACGTATGTCTATTTTTGTAGACGGCAATAATATGTTTTACGCCCAACAAAAGAATGGTTGGTTTTTTGATCCTAGGCGGGTTTTAGACTATTTTAAAAACGAGCCTGGTATTACTCTAGTTAATGCATTTTGGTACACCGGACTCAAAGATCCTCAAGACCAGCGGGGGTTTCGAGATGCTTTAATTAGTCTAGGATACACGGTTCGTACTAAAATTTTAAAGGAATATTATGATGATAACTCGGGTCGCTATTCACAAAAGGCTAATTTAGATATAGAAATTGTTGTGGATATGTTTAATACTGTGGAACAGTATGACCGAGTAATTTTGTTTAGTGGAGATGGGGATTTTGAAAGAGCAATTGAATTATTGCGTTCTAAAAATACCCATATTACGGTGGTTTCCACAGAAGGGATGATTGCTAGGGAACTGAGGAATGCTACTGACCGTTATATTGATCTAAATGATGTCCGTGATCAAATAGAAAAAATCGATTCATAGTTATAATTATAAATGAAGCAAACTCTCAGTCTAGTTGTCTGAGGAGTGTTCTCTTCAAATCACTGACTATCAACCCATCGAGTTAGTTATGAACCAGCAACCTCAATCAGAGCGCATTATCATTTTTGACACTACCCTTCGGGATGGGGAACAATCTCCTGGAGCAACCCTCAATGTGGATGAGAAGCTGATTATTGCTCACCAACTGGCACGATTGAAAGTAGATGTGATTGAAGCAGGCTTTCCCTACGCTAGTCCTGGGGATTTTGAGGCGGTGCAAAAAATTGCTCAAGCCGTGGGCATAGAATCTGGACCAACTATTTGTGGTCTAGCACGGGCAAGTCGTGATGATATCAAGGCGGCGGGGAATGCCCTCAAACCGGCAGCTAATGCCCGTATTCACACTTTCATTGCTACTTCGGATATTCATCTGGAGTACAAACTGAAGAAGACTAGAAAGGAAGTGTTAGAGATTGCCCCAGAAATGGTGGCTTATGCGAAGTCTTTTGTGGATGATGTGGAATTTTCCCCGGAGGATGCAGGACGCAGCGATCCCGAGTATCTCTACGAAGTCTTGGAACGGGTAATTGATGCGGGGGCTACTACGGTTAATATTCCTGATACTGTAGGTTACACTACCCCAAGCGAATTTGGTGGCTTGATTCGTGGTATTAAGGAAAATGTTCCGAATATTGACCGGGCAATTATTTCTGTCCATGGTCATAATGATTTAGGTCTGGCAGTGGCTAACTTCCTCGAAGCAGTGAAAAATGGAGCCAGGCAACTGGAATGCACGATTAATGGTATTGGAGAACGGGCTGGTAATGCGGCTTTGGAAGAGTTGGTAATGGCATTACATGTCCGCCGTCAGTATTTCAATCCTTTCTTCGGACGCCCCCCAGAGTCGAAGGAACCCCTAAGCACTATTGATACTCGTCAGATTTACAAGACATCCCGTCTGGTTTCGAGTCTTACGGGGATGTTGGTGCAGCCGAATAAAGCGATCGTGGGTTCCAATGCTTTTGCTCATGAGTCTGGTATTCACCAGGATGGGGTGCTTAAGCACAAGCTGACCTATGAAATCATGGATGCGGAGTCGATTGGGTTAAAGGAAAATCAGATTGTACTGGGTAAACTATCGGGTCGCAATGCTTTCCGTTCTCGCCTCAAAGAGTTGGGCTATGAGTTGTCGGATAATGACTTGAATAAGGCATTTGTTCGCTTCAAAGAGGTGGCAGATAAGAAGAAGGAGATTACGGATTGGGATTTAGAAGCGATTGTTAATGATGAAATTTACCAGGCACCGGAAGTGTTCCACTTAGAGTTGGTGCAGGTTTCCTGTGGGGATCATGCTAATCCTACGGCTACAATTACCCTGCGAACACCTACCGGTGAAGAACTTAGTGATGCTGCTATTGGTACTGGTCCGGTGGATGCGGTGTACAAGGCTATTAATCGGGTGGTGAATGTGCCTAATGAACTGATTGAGTTTTCAGTGCAATCGGTAACAGCAGGCATTGATGCTCTTGGGGAAGTAACTATTCGTTTACGGCACAATGAACGGGTCTATTCGGGTTATTCTGCCAGTACGGATATTATTGTGGCTTCAGCACAGGCCTATGTGAATGCCCTGAACCGATTGTATTCAGCGATGCAGAACGGTAAGTTGAGTAATGATCCTGAGTTATCCATAGGTTCTCGAGCAGGGGTCTGATCCCAAATTGCTATGGAATCAATATAGCGGTTTGCAATTTGGTGAGGTACAAAGAGATCCCCCTAAATCCCCCGAGCGAGGGATTGCTCGCTCGGGGGACTTTGAACTTGATAAGTGTACCTCATAATTCCTAGAAACGCTATATATAAAGCTTAAACTTCTGCATAGTTTGCGTTTCAATAATTGTTCAATAATTGTCCCACTGGTTGAAACGGTGGGATTTATTTTTGGTGAAAGGTTTTTGTTGACACTCCCCACTACTCGACTCTCCGGTAAGATAAGGTTTTATTTGCCAAGGTCTAGGTCTAAGTTAGGAATTAGGATTGCGTATGTCAGCTGCCCAGCTAAACACTGACAAAAAACACAAACGTCACAAAGAGTCAGGCTTTTACTATTTTGCTTATGGCTCTTGTATGTGTCCAGTAGATTTAAAGCGATCGCTTGGGGAAGATACCCATAATTTTGTGATTGGTACTGCTACCCTCAAGAATTATAATATTGGTTTTTACAACAAATCTCCAAGTCGTAATTGTGGCACGCTGGATGTGGTGAAAACTCCTGGCTCAAGGGTTGAAGGAGTGTTGTATCATTTACCTTGGCGGGTGAGTGAAGCTTTGGATCTACGGGAAGGTGTGCCTCACAGTATCTACCGACAGGAAATGGTAAATGTCCACTGTCAAAATAAGTTGTATCATAGCGTTCGGACTTATGTGGTGGTGAATAAGTTAGACCGGGAAATGGCTCCTAATGATTGGTATTTTCAGGTGGTACTCCGGGGTGCTATTACCTGTGGGATATCTGAAGAATATTGCTGGAAGTTGTTTGATCATATGCACCAGTTGCAACTAAAGGCGAGCTGAGGATTGCTAGCAAAGGGAATAGGGAACAGCGGATCTGGGAACAGGGAACAGTTGATGTAGGGTGGGCAGTAAGTATAATTCCGATGGTAAGCTTTGGAATTGGTATTATTACTGCCCACATTACGATTTATTTTGCTCTATTTTAGAATTTATTTTCTGCTGGTGGGCAGTGCCGATTTAACTGACTACAATCTGGAAAATTCTTAGGAAGCACTGCCCACCCTACGATTAATTTTACTTGTGTCTCAGCGATCGCCTTTGGCGCGCTCTGAAGAGCGATCGCTTTC
This sequence comes from Moorena sp. SS36440bin_2, assembly GCA_011524395.1. Lineage (GTDB taxonomy): Bacteria > Cyanobacteriota > Cyanobacteriia > Cyanobacteriales > Coleofasciculaceae > Moorena. The sequence goes on along the minus strand of WTKN01000011.1, from coordinate 5,560 downwards.
AATTTCAATTATAATCGCAATTGCTTTGATAACTTCTTGTAAGTCTGAGGTTGATAAAGATCCTAATTTACGAATAAATCTTCGGAGATCGACGCTTCTTAGCTGTAAGGCGTCAGCCGATGATAGTTTGGTTAATCCATTGTCTGAAGTCGGTGTTAGGTAAATATGCCAAAGACTACCAGTAAAAGATGATTGCCAGTTGGTAATTGGCACAACTAATTTAAGAGGAAGTCTTCCAATATAATCTGAACTTACGACAACTGCCGGTCGAGTTTTTTTGATTTCTGCGCCAATGGTTGGATCTAAGTTAATCAGCCAGATTTCACCCCGTTTAGGATTGATAGTCATCGATTTACTCGTTATCAAAATTTATCCAATCTTTCCATTCTTTATTTTCTTGATAATACTCTTTCATTGCTTCTGCTTGTTGGGCTAAAATGCGACGACGTTCTTCTAGGGGAAGTTGTTGAAAAGCTTGGCGTTCCATTGAATTATTTTGTGCGGTTTCAGGTACGATTAAAATAACTTCTATTGTTTGTCCTACCGGTAAATTTGGAAGGGAAATCTCAAGGCGGTTGCCTTGTTGAACGGTTGTGGTTAGATAGTGGGTTTGTTTCATTACAGCAGTTTTCAATTGGTTTAGGTATAAAGTCTTGGGTTTTAGGGAGCAGGGAGCAGGGAGCAGGCATGCTAGCATGCTAGCAATAGTAGCGTGCGCGTAGCACTTAAGCTTATATTATTATATTAATAATACAAAAAAAATAGACAAATAAAAACTAGTTTATCTTCCCATTATATCCATATTTCATAATTAAAAAAAATCTAAATACCTTGACAATATATTAATATATTAATATATTAATATTATGAACCATTTACAAGAGTCACGATTCATGACCAAGAACATTCCACCTAACTCCGATGACAAGAACACCCCAGAAAACCCTGGTCGCAAACCTAAGAAAGTCAAGCTGATCTTGATCGGTTCTCTTGAAAAAGTTTGGAAGACAATTCTTACCCTTTATGGCCTTAAATACGCCTATCCCAACGAGGGTCGCACTCCGGAGCCTACCGGGAAGCCTGATGAGATTATGACTTTTTTGATTCGCTATTTTTACGTAGACTAGGATAGTAATTTGCCAGCGATGCAGCGCGGTCTTGGGGAGGCAGCGCCGCCAAAGGGGGTCTCCCCCGGAGACGAAACCTGATTACGTTGAGCCTTTATGGTTGGTCGGCTATGCAGAAAAGGGGTAAAACTTATTGATTAAGGCGAGCCTGTCTTACGGTAACTTCTAACCATGAGCGACTGCCGTGGTTTCCCCCAAGACCGCGCTTCATCAAGACAGGGTTTTGAGCTCCTGGCGACTATGAGTGAAATTTGTTTTGTGGAGGTTAGTTTACTGAGTTAGGATGTTGTTGTTTTGAATTGTTGCTGACGGCTGACGGCTGACGGCTGATAGCTGATAAGCTGATAAGCTGATGGCTGATACGCTAAGCTTTAATTATAGTGGTTTATATATTAGAATTCGGTCAAACATTGGTTAACCAAACCTTGACCGATTTTTTTTCGTAAGCAGTCAGCGGTCAGCGGTCAGTGGTCAGCCTTGGTCAAAGGCCACGCTACGCGAATGGCTGATAGCTGAACGCGCACGCGTGCGCGTAGCGCTTAAGCTGATAGCTGATGGCTAATCGCTGATAGCTTACAAAAAAACTTCAGGTTGCTTCATGGCACTTCACATTGGTAACGCTCAAAGACAATCCTTGTGATTATTTTTTCAATGATAAACAAACGTTGTGAAACTATTGTCTCAATCTTACTCAACTAATGAATAATACTCTAAACTAATCATAGAACTACCTAAGGGGTGCATCTCATTTTTGCTGTTTGACCAGATGGTGCGTTACAGGACGGATTTTATTAACACTGGCTAGCAATACAATAATGGCTCTCCCGTCCCTAACACACCCTGTCTTGATGCAGTCGCTCATGGGGGGAACCCCCAAGACCGTAATGGTGCGTTTTCCGCGTTAAGAATTAAATTCGCCACGGGTCGCACCTCTGCATCGCTACGAACATTTACAAATGCGATCGCCTATGATTACTAAAAAAGCCTTCGAGGAAAAATTAAACACTATGCCCTGGAAAAGGCGACAAGTGTTAGAGGCGGTGGTTGGTGGCAAGACAGATGAAGCAATCAGAGACAAGGTGCTAAAGGTAAATGATCCATCTACGGTAAGAAAGCATATTTCTAAAATCTATAAAGATTTTGATATTGAACCATTAGGTTATAATTGTCGTTGTGAGTTAGTTGAAATCGTTAATACCTATAAGCCGGAGTTGGTGGCTGAGGAAGTATTAGACGAGTGTAACTTATTCCCTAGACCTAGAGCAACTCAAGAGATATATATTGAGCGCCCACCTGTTGAAGCTCGTTGTTATCAGGAAATTGTTAAACCGGGAGCGTTAATTCGGATTAAAGCACCGAAACGGATGGGCAAAACTTTACTGATTCAGCAGATTATCGCTCATAGTGAAAAACAGGGTTATGCTCAGGTTTATTTAAATATGAATGAGCTACCTTTGACTAATTTGGATAGCTTTTTACAATCGTTTTGTGTACGAGTCTCTGACAACTTAGGATTGTCGGATAACTTAGACAGTTATTGGAAAAAGCGTTTACCCAGCAAGGTAAATTGCAAACGATACTTAGAGCAGTATTTATTAAAGTCTTTAGATAGTCCGGTAGTTTTGTATTTGGATGAAGTAGAGCAAGTCTTTTCTCATCAAGAGGTGGCTGAAGGGTTTCTGACATTGCTGCGTAGTTGGCATGAAGATGCTAAGAGTAAAGAGGTTTGGAAAACATTACGGTTGATTGTGGTTTATGCTACAGACATTTACGTTACTTTACCTACTGAACAGTCGCCGTTTAATGTGGGATTACAGATAGATTTACTAGAGTTTACTGAGCAGCAGGTTACGAGATTTGCCCAGGCTTATGGCTTGAATTTATCTGGGGATTCAGTAACGAAACTTATGGCAATGGTGGGGGGACATCCTGATTTATTGTCCCAAGCCTTTGATTATTTCAAGAATCACCAAGCAGTAGAGAAAACACTGGATACCCTTTTGGCTAATGCCCCCACAGAAGCGGGAATTTATGGCAGTCATCTCCGTCAACTGTTAACTAGTATTCAAGAGCATCCCGAATTGCTGGACGCTGTTAAATTATTAGTTAGTAACACCAAACCCTTGCGCCTGGATGCTACTATCACTCGCAAGTTGGAAAGTATGGGTCTGGTGCAACGCTATGGCAATGATTGTAGTTTGATATCTAATTTGTATCGTCTGTATTTTAGCGATCGCATTTTAGGGAGTCGGGAATCGGGAATCGGGAGTCGGGAATCGGGAATCGGGAATCGGGAATCGGGAGTCGGGAGTCGGGAGTCGGGAGTCGGGTAATATTATTATTATCAATAGACCAGGAACAGGACTTAAGCAATGCCCCCTAAATCCCCCAGCGAGGGATTGCTCGCTGGGGGACTTTGACATCACTCCCCATCTCCCACACTCCCCATCTCCCACACTCCCCATCTCCCCATCTCCCACACTCCCCACACTCTCAACACTGTTTCCTTTCCAACCATGACCAATCAACAATCTACAATCTACAAAGTAGGAGGTAGTTTACCTCACGATGAACCCACTTATGTCACCCGAAAAGCGGATCAGGAGCTTTTTCAAGCATTGATGGCTGGGGAGTTTTGTTATGTACTGAATTCCCGACAGATGGGTAAGTCGAGTTTGCGGGTAAGAACGATAAAACGCTTAAAAGAAGAGGGATTTGCTTGCGCGTCTATCGATCTGACCGTGATTGGTAAAGAAGATATCACGGTGTCGATGTGGTATGAAAGTTTGATGATGTTATTGATGGATGATTTCGAGCTTTTCGGAACATTTGATGAGGAAGGTTGGTTAGACGAGCGTGCTAAAATCTCCCCGGTGTTGTGCTTAAGTAAGTTTATTGAGCAGATAGTCTTAACCAGTATTCCAGGAAAAATTGTTATTTTCCTGGATGAAATTGATAGTCTTATTAAAGTTAAGTTTAAAGATGATTTCTTTGCGTTAATTAGAGCCTGTTACAATCAACGAGCAGAAAAGCCAGCGTACAATCGTCTCACCTTTTGTTTGCTAGGGGTTGCAACTGCTGCAGATTTAATTCAGGATAAACAACGCACTCCGTTTAATATTGGTCAGGATATTCAGTTGACTGGGTTTACTTTTGAGGAAGCCAAACAGCCTTTGGTTCGGGGTTTGGTAGGTAAAGTTAATAATCCTGAACAGGTGTTAGGTGAGATAGTAAACTGGACGGGGGGACAACCGTTTCTGACTCAGCGCGTATGTCGTTTGGTGGTGCAGACTTGGGAATCGGGCAATAGTCTTTCCCTAGACCAGATCGTGCGTGGGCAGATCATTGACAATTGGGAAGTCCAGGATGAACAGGAGCATTTAAAGACGATACGCGAACGCATTCTCAGAAATGAGCAACGGGCTGGGATGCTGTTGGGTTTGTATCAGCACGTGTTGGATCACGGTTGTCTAGCTGCTGATGGTAGTGAGGAACAGACGGAATTAAGACTATCGGGGCTGGTGGTTAAGCGCCATGGCTGTTTGGAGGTTAACAACCGGATTTATGGTGAGGTTTTCAATTCCAATTGGGTTAATACAGAATTGACCAGACTGCGCCCCTACGCTGAGGCGTTTACCGCTTGGGTTGATTCTGGGTGTAAGGATCAGTCTTTTTTGTTGCGGGGGATAGCATTAGACCAGGCGGAACAATGGTCGAGGGGAAAAGCCTTAAGCGATTTGGATTCCCAGTTTTTAAGAGCTAGTCAGGTTTTAGATAAGGGAGAAGTGCAAAAGGCTTTGGCGGCTGCTCAGAAAGAGGCTAGTGAAATATTAGCCAAGGCTCAAGCAAAAGCTAACCGAACCATACGTAGAGGGGGAATTGTACTGGGTTTGTCCTTAGTTGTTGCAAGTGTGGCGGTGGTGAGTGGGGTCAACGATAGACAAAAAATATTCAAAGCTACACAAGAAATCAAACAAGCCAAAACAGGAACGCGACTAGAACGGGAAGGTCTTAAAATCTTACCACAGTTACAAAATAATGTTTACTACGGCACCAGTACAGAAGGGAAAATGCTTTTGTATGAGGCAGTAGAGACTGGGCAAGAGCTATTTAATATCGTTAAAGATGGTCGCCCCCTGGATAAATATCCTGCTACTAGTCCTCTATATGCCCTCCACCAGAGTATTAGTCAATTCCGAGAACGGGCAGTTCTCCGAGGGCATCAGGACTCGGTATATAGTGTAGCCTTCAGCCCTGATGAAGAGAGGCTGGCCACTGCTTCACGGGACAACACGGCCAGAATTTGGGACAACCAGGGCAATCAATTAGCTGTGCTCAGAGGGCATCAGGACTCGGTATATAGTGTAGCCTTCAGCCCGGATGGAAAGAGGCTGGCCACTGCTTCATCCGACCACACCGCCAGAATTTGGGAC
>WTKN01000149.1 GCA_011524395.1 Moorena sp. SS36440bin_2 | reverse complement strand
TTTAGTGAATGACTGTTAACTCTATTATACCCAATTTAAATGCGCAACAGCTTATCAGCTTTCAGCTGATAGCTGATCGCTTATCAATCACCTTTGTTTATCTAACAACGGAGCTGCCTCTAGCAAGGTTCTAGTGTAAGGATGCTCAGGATTAGTAAACAGGTCATGAGTTGGTTTCTTTTCAACAATCTGACCTTTATTCATCACGGCGATTCCATCACAGAAAAACCGTGCTACCCAGAGGTCATGAGTAATAAACAAATAGGTAAGATTAAAGGCTTCTTTCAACTCCAACATTAATTCTAATACTTGAGTTTGGACACTAGCATCCAGCATACTCACTGGTTCATCACAAATCACCAAACTAGGATGAGTAATCAATGCCCGAGCAATAGCAACCCGTTGTTGTTGTCCTCCAGAAAGATCAGCGGGATAGCGATTATAGTAATCGTCTACAGGGGTTAATCCTACCCGTTCTAGCATTTCATTTACTTGGTTTTTAGCTGCTGTTGAATTATCAGCTAATTTATGAATAAATAAGGGGTCGGCAATACTTTCTCCCACAGTCATTAAAGGATTAAGACAAGCATGGGGGTCCTGAAATACCATTTGGATTTGACGACGAATCGCTTGTAGGGAATGTCGATTGAGTGTAGCTAAATTTGTGCCTTTAAACTCAACGCTTCCATCGGTAGGACGAACTAATTGCAAAATAGTGCGAGATAAAGTACTTTTGCCACAACCGGATTCTCCTACTAGTCCCAAAATTTCCCCAGGATATAAATCAAAACTGACGTTATCCACAGCTTTGATAACGTTTTTTTCTTGAGATACTAATTGCTGAATAAAATTGCTTTCTAAGGTATAATATTGTTTGAGATTAGTAACCCTTAGTAAAGGGCTAGGAATCCCAGATCTGGAATTACCCTCAGGGTTATTAGTGTCAGTGTTATTAGTGTCAGGGTTATTAGTGTCAGTGTGGTCTTTAACTGCCTGCAGATGTAGAGCTGCTTCTAAAAGCGATCGCGTATAGTCATGGTTAGGTTGCCACAGAATCTGTTCCACTGGCCCAGTTTCCACCATTTTGCCACCATACATGACCGCAATGCGATCGCAATATTCCCCGATCATGGCCAAATCGTGAGAAATCAGTAACAGTGCCATGTCCCGTTCTCGACATAACCTAGTTAATTCGTCTAATATCTGTGCCTCGACCGTAACATCCAAGCTGGTGGTCGGTTCATCTGCTACTATTAGCTTGGGATTGAGCAACAAGGCTAATGCGATCGCAACCCGTTGCCGCATGCCGCCACTAAATTCATGGGGATATTGAGAGAAGCGATTAGCGGGAATTTTCACCGCATCTAGAGTTTCTATTACTTTTGCTTTACTCTCACGTCCTGATAACTGGGGTTGGTGAGCTCTGAGAGTTTCTAGGCAATGTTCCCCTATACTCATCAAAGGGTCAAGGCGAGTCATGGGGTCTTGAAACACTAGCGCTACTGCTTCTCCCCGAAACTGGCGCAGCTGTGCAGGAGTTAAGTCAAAGACCGACTTTCCAGCAAACCTTACCTTTCCTGTCACTCGGGACCGTTGTGGTAACAACTGCATGATAGCTCGTCCCAGAGTAGACTTACCGCAGCCTGACTCACCGACTAATCCCAGTCGCTCGCCAGAATCTAGCATGAATGAAACATCATCTACTGCCCAAGCCGGTTTTTCAAGGGATTGGCTGCTAGGATAGGCCACCTGCAGGTTTTCGACACAAAGTAGCGCTTCACTCATCGATTTAATATTCCTCTCCTAAGAATATAAAAACTTTCATGCCATAACCATTAAATTTTGATTAAAATTTGTAAAGCTAGAGTAATTCCTATCTAAGTCAACTGCTCTGATCGAGTTAATCAGGCCAGCAGTAGGATTGAGCAAAGTTATCCTATAAACATCTTTTTGACATCTTTTTGTCAGGGCATCACCATGGAACCTGTAAATCCCCAAGTGTCTAATCACTATCAACCAGAGTCAAATTACCAAACCGAGGAACAAACCAAAGGCAAATCCTCTGCATGGCTACTGACAGTCCTCTTTTTGGTAGGAGGTCTAGCTTTGTTGCAAATATCGACAGTACCAGAAACCCCTGTAGCCCAGACGAAAACCAAACAGACACCACCGCGACCAGTAGAAACTATTCCCCTGACCTTAGGTAAAGGAGTTAAACAGATCGAGTTACTGGGTGAAGTAGAAGCAAGTGAAAAAATCACGATTAAATCTCAGGTGGATGGTGTGATACAACAAGTCAAAGTCCGAGAAGGCGATCGCGTTACACCAGGAATGACCATTGCTATTCTTGATGGTGCTGACCAACAGTTAGCCCTCGCCCAAGCTAAGGCAAGGCTTGCTCAAGAAAAAAGTAATCTGGCTCGATTACAAGTGGGAACCCGTCCAGAAATTCTTGCCCAACGGCAAGCAGAACTAGATACTGCTCAAGCTCGGGAACAAGAAGCAAAGGACAACCTTGATGGTATGATAGCCGTCCAACCCAATTTAATTGCCCAACGGCAAGCAGAACTAGATGCGGCTCAAGCTCGGGAACAAGAAGCAAAGGATAACCTAAAACGTATTGAAGCCCTAACTCTGGAAGGAGCTCTCTCTGAACGAGCAAAAGTGGAAGCCGAAAAAGCAGCTGATGCAGCCACCAGCGATCGCTTACGGGCTGAAGCTGCCCTAAGTGCAGAACAAACTAAAACCCAGCAAGAGATTGCTGAAGCCAGAAGTACCCTTGATGCCAACACCAGTGAGCGGTTGCGCATTGCTGCTCTGTTAGCTGAAGCCCAAGTCGGACCAACCCAGGAAGAAATTGATGCCCAGAAAGGGGTAGTAGCAGCAGCTCAGGCAGCGGTTGACCAAGCTCAACTAGCATCAGAACGAGCCACGATTAAAGCGCCTACAGCCGGGGTTGTGCAATCCCGCCAGGTTGATACTGGCAACTATGTTGAAGGTGGCGATGCCATCATTAACTTGGTCAATAATGCTCAATTCGATATCTTTCTACAAGTACCAGAACGCTTTACTCATCAGGTTAAACCAGGGATGTATGTGGAATTAACTGCACCGCGAAGTTTACCTAACTGGCAGCAACGAGCAGAGATTACCAGCGTTGTGCCTACAGCAAATGCCAACTCACGGCGACAACTAGTAAGGGTAAATCTCAACAATCCCCCAAAAGACTTATTAGCTGGAATGGGAATTCAAGGCACCTTAGATTTACCCATTGATGTAGATCCCAGTTTTGTTATCCCCCGTGATGCCATCATTAAACGAAAAAACCAATCCCTAATCTATACCATTTCCGAAGACAAAGCACAAGAGTTTACCGTAGAAATACTAGCCGACATGGGAGAAAAAGTTTTGATCACTAATCAACAATTACAAGCAAATCAGCCCCTAGTTGTGTCAGGCGGTGAAGGATTAAAAAATGGCGCGCCAGTTAAAATTAGTAGTCCTTAATTCCTAATTATCACACCTCTTATAAACCTTAAAAAATAGTACCGCTGTGCGGAATTCAAAATTCAAAATTCAAAATTCAAAATTCAAAATTATTATTACATGTTTAGTTAATAGATATTTAGTATATAAGAGTTTTGCTATTTTTGAAAAGTATATTGATTTCCGCCGTGCTGTATTAGTCTCTAGAATCCTTACCGATTCCCGATTCGCGCATTCTAAATTCGCGCATTCTAAATTCGCGCATTCTAAATTCTATAGTTCCTAAGTTGCCAACTTCGGCCAAATTTGATGAAACTTATCGAAACAGCTGTCCGCTGGCGACACGGAACATTTGTTCTGTTCTGTCTGTTAGCCCTATGTGGCATCTTAGCCCTATTCCAGCTTCCCCTAGAACTTCGACCAGGAGGTGATACTCCAGAAATTACCATTAGCACCTCCTACGCTGGAGCAGGACCGACGGAAGTAGAAGACCTGATTACTAGACCGATCGAAGAAGCCGTCGAAGAAGTCACAGGAGTTAAAGAAATTACCAGTAGCTCTCGCTCTGGACGCAGTCGCATTTCTCTGGAATTCAATTGGGGAACAGATATTGATGCTCGCTTAGTAGATGTCTTGAGCAAATTACAACGAGTGTCGTCTCTACCCCCAGAAGCGGGAGACCCCTCTGCGGAAGTGGTCAGTGGTGTTAGCCGTCCCATGATGTGGATTGTCCTAATGCCCAAAGAAGGCTATGATTCTGACCCAGACCATTACCGTGACTTGCTTCAAGATGCCATCGTACCCAAGTTACGGCAAGTGGAAGGAGTGGGTCAGATTATTACTCCTGGGGGACGAGAACGAGAAGTGGAGGTGATTGTAGACCCAAAAGCCTTAGCTGAACGCAATCTAACCCTGTCTAATGTCGTGAATACTTTGCGTAATAATAACCGCAATATTCGCGGTGGACCGATGGTAGTGGGAAGACGGGAATACCGAGTCCGCACTGTTAGTCGCTCTGAGGATGTGAAGGAGTTGGAAGGGTTTGTGTTGCGCCGAGACCAATCAGGAATTGTCTATTTGGGAGATGTAGCTGATGTCCAAATTGGTCGCAAGCTTCAAAGTACAGTTTTTGTATCAAATGACCAACCAACCGCTGGCATTGGTATCGAAAGACGAATTGGTGGCAATGTCCCAGAGATATCTAAGGGGGTCAGAGCAGTACTCAAGGAAATGGAAGCCCAACTGGAACAGCAAGGGGAAGCTGTCCAGTTCTTTATTAACTACGACGAAAATAACTATATTAACCAATCTATTTCCTTAGTGCAGCAAAATTTGATCATGGGTGCAATACTAGCATCCCTAGTGTTGCTGTTGTTTCTCGGGTCATTGCGCACCGTAGCAGTAATTGCCCTAACTATTCCGACTACTATTATTACCGTCTTTATTGTCTTAGCCTTGCTAGGTCGGTCTCTGAATGTGATTAGTCTGGCAGGATTAGCATTTGCAGTGGGAATGGTCGTAGATAATGCCATTGTGGTGCTAGAAAATATCTTCACCCACATGCAACGGGGAAAAAATCCGATCCGAGCTGCTATTGACGGTACTCAAGAAGTGTGGTCAGCTATGCTAGCCTCTACTCTGACTACCGTAGCAGTATTTGCTCCCATTGTTTTAGTGACAGGGGAAGCAGGACAGCTCTTCTTTGATATTGGTATTGCTCTATCGACATCGGTATTGTTTTCCCTGTTTGCAGCTGGGACCCTAGTGCCTATGCTATCGGGACTGTTTCTTAATCAAGCGGAGGCGCAACAGATTTTGCAGGGGATGGGAGATTTCGGCAGCCAAGGTTTAGACCCAAAACCATTGCGCCCAAAGCAGCGAAATAGAGGAGCCAAAATCCAAAATGTCCTGGTGCTAGCTGTAGCCAAAACTTCAGCAGTATTTCGAGTGTGGCAAGGCAAGCTAGAGGGATTGTTATTAAAAACCGTGGGTTGGTCTGTTGGTGGCAAACGGATCGGAAGGCGTTTGGCTGTTTTGTTGATTCCTATAGTATTGCTCTTTGTCAGTATTCGGTTACTACCCCCCATGGATTACCTACCAGAAGGGAACCGTAATTTAATTATGTGGTTAACGGAACCCTTTCCAGGCACCAGTATTCCAGAATTCCTACGGCTATCCCAACCGGCCAGAAAGTTCTTGGCACAGCAGCCGGAAATTCACCGAACCTTGGTAATAGCAAGCTCGCGACGGAAAATGATTTTAGTCTATCTCAAGCCAGACTTAGCTACTGGTAGGAATCTCGATGACATGATAAATCGGATGGGAAAGGTAAAGTCCAATTTCCCTGGTTATCGCTTTGTGGTTGCTAGGCGCGCTACCATTTTTCGGAATCCAGGCAAATCTTATACCGTCCGTGTAGTAGGACAAGACCTGGATCAATTAAACCAGTGGGGTCAGGATATTATTAGGCAATTGCGCCAACTGGATGGTGTGCGCAATGCTCGTTCCAGTTTTGTTACTGGTGCGCCAGAATTACAAGTAATTCCCAATCGAGTGCGACTCGCAGAAGTGGGCTTGTCAGAAGCTGACTTAGGGAGAATGGTTGAAGCTGCTCTCGGTGGGATTAGAGCCTCAGAATTCGTGGATGGTAAACGGGAACTGGATGTGACCGTTGAATTACAACATACCGTTGTCAAAACCCCAGAGCAGTTGCGTCAGTTAGTGATCTATACTCCCAATGGTGGGAAAGTACAACTGGCTGATGTCGCTGAAGTAGTAGATACCACCGGACCCGATCGGATTGACCGAGTGGATTTACAGCGTTCTATTACCCTAACCGTTAGTGTCGAGCGCTCAGCTCCCTTAGGAAAACTAGTTCAACAGACAGAGCAGCAAATTCTCAAACCCTTCCGGAAAAATCTACCTGCTGGCTATCGTGTCGAGTTAGCTGGTTCAGCAGATTTGCTATCAGAAACGTTACTTCAATTGGGGTCAATCTTTATTCTGTCTTTAGTGATTACCTATCTGCTGCTAGTAGCACTCTACCGTTCTTTTCTCTATCCCATCGTAATTATGGCAACCGTACCGATAGGATTAACCGGAGCGTTGTTGAGTTTGGTGATAGTGAACAGAATTCCTGGTGTTGTCGTACCGCTGGATATGATTACTGGCTTGGGATTTGTGATTCTAACTGGAGTTGTGGTGAATAATGCCATCCTTTTGGTAGACCGAGCCTTGCAATTACAGCGAGAAGGAATAGATTACGATACATCCTTGTATAGAGCTGTATGCGATCGCTTACGACCAATCTTCATGTCTGCTGGAACTACAGTACTAGGCATGTTACCGTTAGCAGTAATACCAGGGAAAGGAGCTGAATTATATCAAGGGTTAGGGATTACCTTAACTGGGGGATTAGCTTTGTCTACATTACTGACACCTACAGTAGTTCCAGCATTGATGGGATTATTAGGAGACTTTAGGGGTCAAAAGGTTTCAGCTTCTGAGGTGAATAAGAAGGAAGAATCCCGTGAAATGGTTAGAGTTGATTAATCTGACCTTGCTGATTCAGCAACGCCTATTCCTCATCCTAACTAGGCGTTTGCTACCATATCAAATAGCAACCTGATAAAGTCATGACTCTAGCAATTGCCATTGAACCCGCACCTATAGAGACAGATGCCCATGGTGCTGTACGAGTTGCCAAAACTCGCGTCACCCTAGACACTGTCGTGACTGCTTTTCTTGACGGATGCACGCCAGCGGAAATCGCAGAGCAATATCCATCCCTACAACTACCAGATATCTAATTGGTTATTGGTTATTACCTCAGACATCGAGATGAGGTTCAGACCTATCTTGTAGAACGTCAACGTCAGAGAGATGCAATTCACCAGGAGGCTGAACAACGCTTTAATCCCATTGGAATACGCGATCGCTTACTAGCTAGACAAGTAAGATTTCTACCTCTACGGTAAATAGGAGTAGTTGCTGCTACCATTACCGTTAAATTACTCAAGTTTCCGAACGGAACGGATGTGCTAAAATCTCCAATGGTGCGGAGTGAAGTGCAACTTAGCTGGGTTTTTAGGCTAAAGACTGGGTATTTTTGTTAACTAGAATAGAAGAAACTCTTTTGTGCGGGAAGTAGAGATCGTCATGAAAGTAGCCACCACAGCTGTTGAAAGCAATCCCATTGTGTTGAGGATGCCCCCGGCATGGGCTATAGATGATGACCAATTTTTTGAGTTTTGTCAGATTAATCGAGATTTACGAATTGAGCGCACATTAGACGGAAAAATAATTGTTATGCCCCCCACAGGAGGTGAAACATCTCAAAAAAATTCCAACATTAATTTTCAGCTACAGTTGTGGAATCGCCAAACAAAGCTAGGCAAGGTATTTGATTCTTCTGGTGGCTTTAAGCTGCCCAATGGTGCAGAACGTTCCCCTGATGCTTCTTGGGTCAAAAAAGACAGGTGGGAAGCCCTAACGCCTCAACAAAGGAAAAAGTTTATTCCTCTGTGCCCAGATTTTGTGATTGAGTTGCGCTCTCCCAGTGATAGGGTGAAGAGTCTTAAGGAAAAGATGGAAGAGTACAGGTCAAATGGCGCTCTTTTGGGGTGGTTGATTGACCCAAATAGTCGTCAAGTATATATTTACCGTCCTGGGGTAGAAGTGGAGCAGTTGGACAATCCAGCTACGGTGAAGGGGGATGAATCAGTGCTGCCTGCTTTTGTCATGCTCATGGAAGAAGTTTGGGAAAGCTGAACAACGTTTTAATCCAATGGGAATACGCGATCGCTTACTAGCTAGGAGCAATCAATCCAGGTAATCCCAAATCGCTCGATTCCTGACAAATGACAATTTTAATACCAAAAGATTAGTTGCTTAATTGATAATGGGTAATGGGTAACTGACCTAACTATACTTGAAATGATTCCTCAAAAAAAATCGTGTAGGTTAAACATGTGTTCAGCTTCCGGTAAAATTCCTCCCACATCTCATGCTACGCATTGAGATGTGGGAGGAATTTTACAAAGAGTCTTTCGGGATAGGTAAACGAGCTAAGCTGACACGCATTTAAATTGGGATTTTTGAAGCCTAGACCTCTTACAGCAAGGCTTGTGAGCGATCAAAATAAATGCTTAACAGTTTATAAAACTTCTGAGCAATTCGGAGCAGGTTATGCCTCTGGGATTGACCGTAGGTCAAGCTACGCGAACGGCCTCTTGTTGTAGTTGTCGCTTCTCGAAGTTGGTTAACCTAATAACAAATCTTTGACTTTCATTTCGTATTGAAAAATGTTAAAATATATGTTATAATAAGAATTGGTTTAAAATCAGGAAGATAACAAGTGAGGTTAGCATACCAGTATAGACTAAGACTCACAAGTTCACAGGTAACAGAAATAGAAAGATGGCTTGATATGTTGCGCCATCAATACAACTATTTGTTAGCAGATAGATTCAACTGGTATGAGCAAAATAGGTGTGCCATAAATTCTTGTCATCTTGTTTGTCATCTACCCGAGCTTAGAAATAAGCCCGATTATTTTTTACAGAAACGGAATTTACCTCAGTTAAAGAAAGATAGACCTTGGTACAAAGCTATTCATGCCAATGTTTTGCAAGATTGTGTTAAAAGAGTAGACTTAGCTTTCAAAAGGTACCTAAAAGGGGACTCGATTGGTAACCGTAGTGGAAGACCTCGATTTAAAAATAAAAACAGATATAGATCTTTAACTTTTTCGGCTTTTTCCAAAAATCCTATACAGGGAAATCGATTCAATCTCCCTAAATTTGGATGGGTCAAGATGATCTATCATAGGCCAATACCAGATGGCTTTAAGATTAAAACGGCTACAGTGACCCGAAAAGCCGACGGTTATTATGTCACACTGTCAATTCAAGATGATTCTGTTCCGGACATAATTTCAATTAATAGCGTTGTCAACCCTGTTGGCATAGATATGGGGCTTAAATCGTTCTTGATCAAATCTGATGGCACTCAAATACCAATCCCTCAGTACTATCGAAAAGCTCAAAAACGACTCAAGAAAATCCAGAAAGCTGTTAGTCGTTCTAAAAAAGGTAGCAACAATCGCAAAAAAGCTGTATCCAAATTAGGGAAAGCTCATAAAAAAGTAGCTGACACCAGAAAATACTTTCATTTCAAGACCGCCAAAGAGTTACTAGATAACCACGATCTAGTAGCTCACGAAAAACTTAACATCAAAGGTCTGGCCCAAACTAAAATTGCCAAATCAGTTTTGGACGCTGGTTGGGGTCAATTTCTGTCTATCTTGTCAGTCAAAGCTGAAAATGCTGGACTTATAACGAAAGCAGTAAATCCTCGAAATACCAGTCAAAACTGTTCTAATTGTGGAAATAAAGTGCTGAAAAAACTAAAGGATCGCATTCATTCCTGTCCTCATTGTGGTTATGTAGCTGACAGAGACGTGAATGCGGCAATCAATATCTTAAAGTTGGCGGTGGGGCATCCCGTCGGAAGTAAAGCTTACCGAGTATCCGAACAAATAGGTGGAGTTGGTAAGAAGCCTACACTGAACCGGCAAAGATCAGTGTAGGAGTATGTCACTAGAGTCATCATGTTCTACCAACTCCTCACCTGGATCATAGCCCTAGCCCTAACCCTCTCCACTGCCTTACTACCCATTGCTCCCGCCTCGGCTAACCCAGTCCAAACCGAGAATGTCGAGGTGCAATTAATCAGCGAAGTCATCAATATTCAACCTGGAACCCCTTTCTGGGTAGGACTACACTTCAATATCAATCCCGGCTGGCACACCTATTGGCGAAACCCTGGTGACTCGGGTCTTGGAGCTACCCTGAAGTGGACCCTACCCCCCGGCTTTGAAGTGGGAGACATCGTGTGGCCCTATCCCCAGCGGCTACCCCTTGAGCCATTAATGAACTTTGGCTATGAAGAAGAGGTTACCCTACTCACCCAAATCACACCCCCAGCCAACCTAGCTACTCCCGATGCTCTCCAACTTCAAGTAAAAGCGGATTGGCTGGTCTGTGAAGTAAACTGTATTCCCGAAGAAGGCACCCTCAACCTCACCTTACCGATTACCTCTAGACCTCCCTTAGTTAACCAACGGTGGGCACAAGTATTTGAGCAAGCCCGTCAAGCTCTACCCAAACCCTCCCCATGGAAAGTCACGGTCACTATCGAACCAAAAGACTTAACCCTGCAAGTTGAAGCCCCCGAAATGGAAGAGGCTCAAATCCAAGAGGTGACCTTTTTCCCACATCAAGACGGTATCATTAGCAACCCAGCCCCTCAAATCGCAGAACTTAATCAAGATGGAATCACCTTGCGATTGCAGCGAGGCTATCTTAGGAAACTCGACCCCATCACTGGAGTGTTAGTAATTCGAGAATCCCTAGACAACCAATCCGTAGTCCAAGCCTTCACCATTGAAGCCGCAGTAAGCAATGAAATAGGCAAAACCGCCCCAACCCCAACCCAACCCCGATGGCAATTGCTCCTGCTAGCACTACTCGGAGGCATAATCCTAAACCTGATGCCCTGTGTCTTCCCAGTGCTATCCCTCAAAGCACTCAACATAGTCCAAAAATCCCAGAAAAGTCCCAAGCAAGTGAGACGCCATGCGATCGCATTCACTGCAGGAATTCTGGTCAGTTTTACCGTAGTGGCCAGTGTGCTATTAATTTTGCGATCGCTAGGGCAACAAATCGGTTGGGGATTCCAGCTACAATCCCCCGTTTTCGTTACCTTAATGGCATATCTAATGTTTGCGGTTGGCTTAAGTCTATCGGGAGTCTTTATCTTCGGTGCTTCCATCATGGGAATTGGGCAACGATTAACCACTCGCTCAGGATACATAGGGGAATTTTTCACAGGAGTCTTTGCCACCGTAGTCGCCACTCCCTGCACTGCACCATTCATGGCAACCGCCCTCGGAGTAGCCCTGACCCAATCCGTACCGATAGCGATCGCAATCTTTGAAATGCTCGGTCTTGGGCTAGCCCTGCCCTACGTAGCCATTAGCTTCACCCCAGGATTGCAGCGTATTTTACCCAAACCAGGAGCATGGATGGAAACCTTTCAACAGCTTCTGGCATTCCCCATGTACGCTGCCACCGCTTGGTTAATCTGGGTATTAGCCCAGCAAACTGGAACCAACGGTTTAGCAGCCGCCCTAGCAGGGCTAATCCTAATTGCCTTTGCCACTTGGTTGCACCAAAAAACCCGCCTACTCCCCCCTCTAGGAAAGCATTTGGGCTCAATCTGCGCCTTAGTCGCCTTAGGATTTTCCCTGAGCTTAGCCCAAATCTCCACCACCACTCCTACTGCACTGACCCATAATCAAAATCAGGGCATCAAATGGCAAGCCTATACAGCTGAACGACTAGTTAAACTAAGGCAATCAGGAAACCCAGTGTTCTTGAATTTCTCAGCATCCTGGTGCATTACCTGTCTAGTTAATGAGCGTGTCGCCCTCAACCAGCCAGAAACCATAGCCGCCTTTGAGTCTAAAAAAATTGCCCTACTCAAAGCAGACTGGACTAATCGTGACCCAGCCATCACCAAAGCTCTAGAATCCTTCGGACGTAGTGGCGTACCCCTTTATGTCTTATATCCAGGAGACTCAGAATTTACACCGCCTATTATACTACCTCAGATTCTATCCCCAGAGCAAGTTCAACGTGCCATCAAAAAACTATAGCAAAGGGAACAGGGAGTAGGGAAGGAGCACCGTAGGGAATATGGCATCAAAAATTCTCACAATTAATTTAGGATACCTATAGCGTTTCTAGGACTCATGAGGTACACATAATTGTTTGACTATTGGCTCTTTACTCTTCTCTATTACCTGCTCCCTGCTCCGAACGCGCCCCGCGTGGCCTACGGCCTCAGTCCCTGCTCCCTAAAACCCAGATATTTGTACCTCACAAGTGGTAGAATTGCTATATAGAAAATTTAGTTAAAATTTAAGTAAATGGCAAATAACAAGTAACAAGTAATAATCAACAATCAACAATCAGCCATCAAAAAACATGAACAAATTTCTAAAATTTAACGGTCATAAAATTACCACCACTACATTAGTAGCCCTAGCCTTAATTATCACTGGATGCCAGACTAATCCCCTCAGCAAAGATTCCAAAACTACAAATCAAGTATCTACTGCAATTGCAGCATCATCACCATTAAATATTGATGAAAAAGCACCAGAATTCACTGGAGTTGATAGCAACAATACCACCCACAAGCTCAGTGATTTCAAAGGTAAAGTGGTAGTATTGGAATGGACTAATCACCAATGTCCCTTTGTCCGCAAACATTACAACAGCGGTAACATGCAGAAACTTCAGAAAGAAGCCACCAGCAAGGGAGTAGTGTGGTTATCGATAATCTCCTCAGCTCCAGGAAAACAAGGTCATGTCACCCCTCAAAAAGCCAATGAATTGATTCAAAGCAGTAGCGCTAATCCCACAGCAGTGATTATAGACTCCGAAGGCACCATTGGTCGTCTATATCAAGCTCGCACCACACCCCATATGTATGTTATTGATACTGATGGAGTC
>WTKN01000408.1 GCA_011524395.1 Moorena sp. SS36440bin_2 | reverse complement strand
GTAATGGTGCGCTTTCCGCATCTAATTATTAAATTCGCCACGGGTCGCACCTGAGGCATCGCTCCTAAACTCTGAAACTTATAGCAATTCTATATGATTCGTAAAATATATTAGCCGAAGCGATCGCTATAACCTTTTCCCAGTAATAATTTACAATTTTGCATATTTTACAAATGATTTAGGTAGCTCAAGTTATAGCTTACTTTTGAATTTTGAGTTCCAAGTTTGCTGACTTGGGCGTAGCACTATATTTGCTTACCAATACCATGAGAGCGGCAGTCTGGCTTGAAACTAATTTGAAGCTAGTTTGAATATTTTTGGGTAATATAAAAAACATGGTATAATCCTTATAATATAAACGCTAGCTAGTTGCCTAAATCCCATAGCCCTATAACTAAAAGCGTTGATTGACTCACAATTATTATGATTAAAATTCCTAGTAAATCCTGAGAGAGTAACAGCGCTAATCATCGGGAGCATGTCAAATTTGTAATTAGGTACATAGATCCCCCCTAACCCCCCTTAAAAAAGGGGGGAATTAGATTGAAAAGTCCCCCGAGCGAGCAATCCCTCGCTCGGGGGACCAACGGGGGATCTGAATCAGAGATTAACAAAACTGACATGCACCCCTAATTATCAACATGCAAATTGTCGTCAGTCAATCAGAGTCAAGGAGACTGCTGTAGGCTATTGGATCTGGCAATCTACAAAAATGCAGCAATAAATAAAAATGAATAGATTTATTATTTTAACACTAGATGGTGACCTAGACAGTGGAATTCGAGTCACTTTGACATGGGGAACACAAGACAAGTCAGCTCAAGGAAAAATTATGAGTCGGTTGGCTCCGAACCCCGAAATTTATCAACTATACACCGATTGGCAGAAAGGATATCGTAATTTAGAGTATTTTTACCGAAAGCCCCGCTTAACTCCCATTGGAGTGTATATCTCTTCGGTTAAATCCTGTGAGCAATTGGTTGACGAGTTAAAAAACAATATTAACCAATGGCTGAATTCTAAATCGGATGGCTTTGACAAGATCTCAAATAAATTAACAACTGAGTTAAGCCATCATCGCGATACTCGGGTATTGATTCAGACCGATAATCCTCAGCTTCAACGATTACCATGGCACCTCTGGGATCTATGGGAAAATAATCATGACTCCGTGGAATTTAGTTTAATTCCCTTGGAATACCAGCCAACTCCAGAAACTAAACTGAGAAATCGAGTCAGACTATTAGCCATTCTTGGTAACAGTGACGGAATTGATATCGAAACAGACCGCAACTATTGGCAGCAAGTCTCTAGCTTAGACTCATCCTCCTGCTTTCTAGTAGAACCGACACGAGAGGAGTTAGACCATAAGCTTTGGGAAAAAGAAGGCTGGGATATTCTGTTTTTTGCTGGTCATAGTTATAGTGAATCTAATGATGAAACCGGTCGAATTTATATAAATAAAAAAGACAGTATTGTCATTGATGAGTTAATCCCAGCTCTCAAGCAAGCTATTAAAAACGGCTTAAAGCTAGCTATATTTAATAGCTGTGATGGCTTAGGTTTAGCCAATGCTCTAGCTAAATTACAAATGCCACAAGCGATTATTATGAAAGAGCCAGTACCCGATGAAGTTGCCCAGACTTTCCTCAGGTTCTTTCTGGAAGAGTTTTCTCAAGGAAAGTCTCTTCAGAAGGCAGTTAAAGTAGCACGACAACGGCTGCATTATCTAGAGAATCGATTAGAGAAAAAATTACCCTACGCTACTTGGTTACCGGTGATTTGTCAGCATCCTAAAGCAAAACCTTGGGGTTGGCCAGTGTCACGATCCTTAGTAAACCTTTGGATAAAATTAGCCTTAGCCACTGTTACAATCCTTAGCATTTACGGAATTTACAAAATTGCCACAGAACCTAACAAGCTAGGAGATAAGATTAGTTCTGGGGAAGAGATACTGGATACAACCTCTGCACCATACTCCAAGCAACGGGGTGTGAAGTTACTAGCCGAGTGTCAGGAGCCATTCAGAAATTATTTAGGAATTTGGCGTCAAGAAACCAGGGAAAAAGTTCGGAATTGCTTTTGGACAAAAGCTCACTATAAAAGAGCTATTGAGTTACTTAAAGAATCCTGGCAAGAGCATGGAGCTGATCCGGAAACCTTAATTTACCTTAATAATGCGCTACTGGAAGCTGAAGGAAAAAACTATTATACAATAGCTGTTACAATTCCCATGATTGACACCCCAAATCAATCAGAAAAAGATGCCAATGGTGCTAAAGAAATTATGCGAGGAATTGCCCAAGCTCAAACTGAATTTAATTTGGGACTCTTTGAACTCGATAACGAACTGATTCAGGACTTTCCAGGTAAAGATTTCCTGAACGCGAAGCGTGGCCAACGGCCTGAGCCTAAAGGGATTAATAATAGGATTGGACTCAAAGTCGTAATTGCTGATGATGCCCATCGTGAAGAGGAGGCGAAAGCAATAGCAAGCTTATTGGTGAAGCAATCGAGTATTCTAGGAGTCATCGGTCACTGGACTAGTGAAACAACTCTTGCGGCTGTAGATACTTATCAAAATGGGAATCTGGTATTGATTTCTCCCTATGCGATGACAACAGAACTCACAACTAACCCTCGAAATTTTTTATTTCGGACTGTACCTACTACTGAAGACGAAACTGATAGTTTAGTTGAGCACTTACTTAAGATAGGTCAACGCCAAGCGGCAGTTTTTTACACTCCTCAAAGCCCATTTAGTAGCTATGGATGGCAGAAATTCAAACAAAAATTTAAAGCCAAGGGAGGAAGGATCATAAAAGTCCGAGAGTATGATTTATCCAAAAGTAACTTCAACGCCAACAAAGCCCTAGAGGAAGTAAGGAAATATGGGGAAACCCCCTTGGTGCTATTTCCAGATGGTAACATCACTGATGCTTTGAAGAATTCCATTGAGTTAATCAAAACTAACAACAGTCGTAATTTGATAGTAGGGGGATGGGTTCTCTATAGTCCCCAGACTCTAAGCATCGGAGATTCAAAGCTATTGGAGAAAGTAGTTTTATTTGTTCCCTGGCATCCCCAAAGCAGTCCTAACCAACAATTTACTGAAGACACTGATAAATTGTGGCATGGACCAGTAAATCCCACCACAGCTATGACCTATGATGCCACTCATACCTTAATTAAGGCGTTAGAAATGTCAAAGAAACCGACACGTAAGGGTATCCAGAAAACATTAGCAAGTCCTGATTTTAGTGCCTATGGTGCAACAGGAACTATTCAGTTTACATCCAACGGTCATCGCAAGAATCCTCCTGGAGAATTAGTTCATATCCTGCCTTGTCCCAACAGCTTCTTTGGGTTAGAGTTTGTGCCCCTTGAGTATTATTCTTGTGATTAAAAGCAATCAGCAATCAGCTATCAGCTATCAGCTATCAGCTATCAGCTTATGTGCTACGCCCACGCGTGCGCGTTCAGCTATCAGTTATCAGTTATCAGCATTCAGCTATCAGCTTATGTGCTACGCCCACGCGTGCGCGTTCAGCCATTCGCGTAGCGTGGCCAACGGCCAAGGCTAACGGCTGACTGCTGATAACTGATTGCTTACGCTAACATCAACTATAAAGAGACAAAACTAGATGAGCAATAATCTTGAGCTAAGTGAGTTCAAACAAGAAATTGCTACTATTTATGATAACAGGAGCAATTCTTACGATAACGGGGATTTCCATCCTCGGCTTGCTAATGGTCTAATCGAACATGTTGACATTAGACCTCGACAAAAAATCTTGGACATTGCTACGGGAACTGGCTTAGTTGCTATTGAAGCAGCAAAACAAGTTGGTCAGGATGGTCGAGTGGTGGGAGTAGATATTTATAAATTCTTAATTCTTAATTCTAAATTCTTCATTCTTAATTCTTAATTCTTAATTCAATCTTTCCAAAACACTATTTAATAACTGTAGCTGATAAACCTGGCTGCTGGTATCCTGTGGTTGTTGATTTGTTGGCAAACTAATCACTTTTTCTACCTTATTTTGATACTGACGCACCATAGAGAAAGCGTCATTACTGAAACAAGTCAGATAATCCTGAGCTGCATCACTTAAGGCTTGGGCTACTTGATGGTCATAAGAGTCAGCAGATGAATCTGACTTATCTTTTTTTGCCCCTTTACTGAGGATATAGCTAGCTCCTCCAGCCATAGCTGCGCCCACTTTACCTTTTAAAGCCAAACGGATTCCAGTCGAAAGAGCAATTGGGATAACTTTCTTTAACTCCTCGGAAGAGTCGGGAGGCTCAGGTATAATAATTTGGGGAGTCTCGGGAATGGAAATAACTAGCTTACCAGGAGACTGATGCTCAAAAAACTCACAAGCTTTATCAACCCATTCTTGGATTGCCTGTTGATAGTCATCAATGTCTTGTTGGAATTGTGTTTGCCAACTGCTAAATTCCCCTTGCTGAAGTGCTGTCGCAAGTATTGATTGATAGCGTTCTAAAAGTTTGGGCAAATACAGCCAACTCTCGAAGTCAGAAACAGCGGCTTGGAATCCTTGTTTAATCAATTTATGAGCTTTTTGTTGCAGCTCAAGTTTAGCCTGATGCTTCTCTTTGGCAGTTTCTAATTCTGAGTTGATGACTTGGATTTTAGACTGTAGTGCTGCTTTAACTTGATTTGCGATCGCATCCACACGATCCAGCCGAACCGTTGTCTTTTCCCGTTGAGCACCTACCATACTTTGCAGTGCTGATTCAAACATCGCCAATCCCGTGGTGTGTGCTTGATCAGATAATCCTTTTAGTCTAGCTCTCAAAGCCGGTAGGGCATCAACGCGATACAAGTTACTAACAGTATTCGGTAATTCCGACCGAAAACTTTCCGCTACAAACCTTAGCCTAGTCTGGACTTCTTTTTGCTGATCAGGTTCCAATAAATTCAGGAAATTGACCACAAAAACAACAGTCTTGATTCCTCTATCTATTAACCAATCTCTCAGGTTTTCCCGCTCACCCAAGGTCATCAGCTGGCGACCATCTAGTACTTGAACTACTAAATCTGCGGTTAGCAGTTGGTCGCGCACTAATTCATCCTGAGCTTCCCGGTCATTTGTTCCTGGTAAATCCAGAAATTCTACACCAGTTTTTAGAAAGGGATGGGGACAGTAAACGTCTACCGAAGCGACATCCGAGCGCATACACCGTTGCTCATCTAGGATAGCATAGCGCTTGAGGACCTCTGTGCTATTTTCACTAATTTC
Organism: Moorena sp. SS36440bin_2; assembly: GCA_011524395.1. Classification (GTDB taxonomy): domain Bacteria; phylum Cyanobacteriota; class Cyanobacteriia; order Cyanobacteriales; family Coleofasciculaceae; genus Moorena. Next base: position 7,927 of record WTKN01000408.1, on the reverse strand, counting down.
TGTGCCATCAGTGAGGGTAATTCGAGTATGCAATTCTTCTCCATATCGGATATGAATCGCAGCCCCTGTAGTGGGAATTAGACCAATGGGCAAAGTCCGCTTTCCTAGCAAAGCATTGAGCAAGGTGGATTTGCCATAATTAAACGGACCAAAGACAGCAATCCGAAATGTGGGATTTTCTAGATGGTCGCACAGGGCAATTACATCCTTTCGCAAGGGTTAGTCTTGCTCCAAATCAAGCAGACCGATAGCAGACCTAAGAGAATTAGCAACAGACTGATAGATTTGCTGATCTTCCATGATAAGTTGTGTTGATTAATTGGTCTGTGGTTCGACTCCTCGACTTGAACCCAGCACTCCGCACTATAGCAACTACAGTATAGCCAAAAAAAAATAGAGAGCCGTTCGTGTGACTCTCTTGATCATCAGGGTGCATCTACTGATCTAAGTATAGCAAGATAAATGTGGGGTGCAACCCCTCACTCCTTAAAGCGAGGAAAATGTTACAAAACTTAATAGTGCCCATCAGCTTAATGATTGGGATGAAGGGTATGCAAGGCTTCAAACCTATTCAAATAAGTAAAGAACCTCAGGGGGTGACAAGCGCTCTTTAAAATCTTACAGGGGTTAGGTTTTAGGGGTTAGGTTTTAGGGGTTAGGTTTTAGGTAAGATTGCCCTTGCGGGATGGATTGATTAAAACTATCTATGCAGTTGGATTGGTGAAAATTGCTTCAACTGCTGGAAAATACAACAACACGAGTCGCGCTCATTAAACCCAAAACCTAAAACCTGCCTAGGTTTGAGCTTTGTTGTCACCCTTTGAGGTAAAGAACTCTTAAGCCATCTAAAAAAAAAATAGAGAGTCGTTGGTGTGACTCTCTTGATTATCAGGGTGCATCTACTGATCTAAGTATAGCAAGATAAATGTGGGGTGCAACCCCTCACCCCTTAAACCTAGCAAAATGTTACAAAACTTAATAGTGTGCTGAGGCTTTCACGGGGTGACAAGGCAATTGAAAGTCATACAGGTGTTAGGTTTTAGGGGTTAGGTGAAGCGTGAAGAATGTCCGTGTGGGTATGGATTGATTAAAACTATCATTTCACGGGTACGTACTCCCAAAGCAAGCACCAGTTGACGTGAAAGCCTTGACTTCAATCACCATGAGAACGTTTCAGCTATCTCAAAAAAAAATAGAGAGCCGTGCTTGTGACTCTCTCGATCATCAGGGTGTATCTACTTGATCTCAGTATAGCAAAATAAATGTGGGGTGCAACCCCTCACCCCTAAGCCGAGCAAAATATTAAAATTTCTAATCATTTCCAGGTAGAATACCTAGCCCAAAATCATCATGCCACTAGGCGGTAAGTCAATCCTGACCGTTGCCCTACCCTGGTCATGTTGAACCATTACGGTTTGATTCTGGGGTGGATGGCGTAATTGAGAGTTACTCCAGTAACTGTTGTAGAGCAGAGTAAGGGTTGAGCCGTGGGGGTGTAGTGAACCATCAATAGTGACGTATGCACCACGGTTTTCAGTGCCATGGGTGTTTAAAACCACCAGAATTTCTTGATTGTAGAGAATCCTTGACCAAGCAATTAATTCTCCAGCATCAGGAATAGCAAAAGGTTTGCCGAGATAGGAGGTTTCTCGGAGGTATTGACGACCGCCACGTAGGGTTTTACCAATCAGATCTGGTCGATTCCGGAGGTTTGCGATCGCAGAAATTCTGAGATAGGTGGGATGGTCTGAGTCAAAGAAGTGACAGCCACTGGTTTCAAATGCTCCAAAGCTACCCCCAAACATCGATTCACGAATATAGCGATCGCTATTGGAAATGTTGCCATACTCATTTATTGCTTCAACACTAGGGTCATGGCGGTTTTCTGTGCCATCAAATGCTTGTTCAGTACCGTAATAGATACAGGGTATACCCAAGGTGGTCAGTTGCACCCCTACCGCATGGGCTGTTTGCTGGTATTTACTAGGAATAGAGTTATTAGCAGCAAAGCGATGTTTGCGATCGCGTCCGACCATATCATGGTCATCTAAGATCGAAACATGATACCGTCCCGTTTCCCGGTGGCTACCAAGGATATTATGATCCTCAAATTGACCAAAAAACTCCCTTGGCGGTGTTAATCCTTTTACCATCTGTGCTAATCGCTTTGTCGGTTCCCCAATATCAAGCACAGCATCCAAGTTGCGACCAAATACTTCCAGGTAGTTGCGGGACATATGAGCCCCATCGGTTACTTCTCCCACCAGTAGGATGTTCTGCTTACCAATCGATTCCGCATATTCCCGGATAGCACCACAAAAACTACGGGAAACTTCCCAAGGAATATGCTTAACGGTATCAATGCGAAATCCATCGCAGTCACTTAGGGCAATCCAGTATTGATAGACTTTAATAATGCCTGCTAAGACTTCCGGTTTAGCGACATTAATATCTTTTAAATCAAAGAAATCCCCTCGACGAAATTCTAGCTCCGGATGCAGTTTATCTTCCCAAGGGTCTGCACCCCATTCGTTAATATGACCAGCACGAGTGTACCAATCCATGTTTTGAAATTCTTGAGGCCATACCCCATCAATTTCTGTAGAGATTTGGGGAATTGCAATACCGGTGCCAGAACGCCAACTATGAAATGGATAAGGTGGTTCAAAACGGTAGGGAAGGGTAGACTGAGGATTATCATTCTCGTCTTTGTAGAAAAAGTTATTCCCACTGTGGTTATAAATGATGTCTAAGATCACATACATTTCCCGCTCATGGGCAGCATCCACTAAATCCCGTAAATCCTGACGGCTGCCAAATCGGGGGTCAACATCTAGGAAATTTTGAATCCCGTAGCCGTGATAGGTGTCTAGTTCAATCCGTTGTCGCCAAACTGGACCAATCCAAAGGGTAGTGACACCTAATTGTTTCAAGTAGTCCAATTTACTTTCGATTCCCTTGAGGGTACCCCCTTGAAACCGTTTTCCCTGGTTCATCCAGTCACCTTTATGTTTGGCTTTAAATTGCTTGGGGTTACTACGGTCAAACTGTTTCCGTTCTGCTTCTAACCCATCACTGAATCGGTCAGGTAGCAAAAAGTATAGAATCTGGTCTCGCCAAGTAATGGGACTGGGATAAACATTGCCCCTCGGTTGCAGGTTAGCCTCAGCGAGGGTTTGGGGAGAGCATGGTTCAACTGGAGTGGACACGATGGAAACCTTTGGTGAATCGATGTTCGTTTCTTTTACGGTATACACCAGTTGATAATTACATTCCGTAAAATATTAGGGGGAGTCGGGAGTCGGGAGTGGGGAATCGGGAATCGGGAATCGGGAATCGGGAATCGGGAGTCGGGAGTGGAAAGCGCACCGAGGGAGTAGGAATAACAAAATTGAATGCTGTTGCTGAATTTTGAATTGATAATGACGAAGGAAACTCACATAAATTCAATATGATTTTGCATTTCCTCTGGCTGCAATACTTCCCAAATCAAAGTTAGTGTACCTATGATTTCTCCTATTGAGCGTCGATTAGGACTGCAATAAGCAATTCCAGAATGAGTTATTCCAGTTTGATGAAGCACAACAAAGTCGTCATCGTGAGTCACCAGAACTCGTTGTTGCGATGTTGCAAAAGCAAGCTGTTCCTGATCAGAGGCAGCAATCAGTCCAACTTCTGAGGTTGTCGTTACTTCAATTCCACGACGACGCAAACCTTGAGAGATGGCATTGCTAACACTTTCATCCAAATGAAATCGGATTTTGGTCATTGCCGATTCTGAAGTTTTTGCTGCAATAGAGACGGTGTTTTAGCTTGTACCGCTTGTACAAACGCTTCCCCAGCCTCAATATCCTGTCTGATTTCTTTTTTATGGTCGTGGTAGTAAGCCAGTGCTGCATAGACATCTGACAAGGTAATGCTAGGATGGTGATAGAGAATTTCATCCGGTGACATTCCCATAGTTTCGTGCCAGATCACAATATCTTGAACTCGAATCCGATGTCCGGCAATCCGAGGTTTACCGCCACAAACCCCCGGAGTAATTTCAATATGTTCTGAGATTGTTGGAATAGTTGCCATTGGGAGAATTCATAAACGTCACTGAAATAGGAATTACCTTACGGTAGCATTATTATTGAATAGCACACTTTGCCTTCTGTTTGCGTTCGCGCAGCGTCGGGCTTTTGCCGAATCGCATTCACAGTATAGCATGTCATGAAATAGTAAAAAAAAATACTTAAAAAATGCAATAAGCCCATTTTTAATAGTAATCAAGTAGACAATATTTTACCCCAATTCCCAATTTCCGATTCCCGATTCCCGATTCCCTACTCCCTACTCCCTACTCCCTACTCCCTACTCGATATCATGTCTTACAGTCAATTTACTATTCAACAAGTAGTCAATGATTTTGACTTAACCTTAATCGAACAAGGAAATATTTTTGAAAGCGATAGCGATCGCATAATTTCTCCTAGTCCTTATTTAGCGGAATTTATCACCCAAAATTACCAACTAGCGATCGCATTGAATACGGAAAAAGCCCGATCAGAACTCTTGATATGTCCAGTACTACTGGCACTTAGAGAATTCCATAAAAACCAGGTTAGCTTGTTTTCTGGGGAAGAGTTTAATGTTGATCCAGAAGTGGGATTAAATGGCACCTGTGATTTTATTATTAGTCTGTCACCGGAACAGTTATTTGTTAAAGCCCCAGTAGCCATTATTATCGAAGCTAAAAAAGAAGACCTGAAAGGGGGATTAGGACAGTGTATCGCTGCGATGGTAGCAGCCGGTCGGTTTAATCAACAGCAGAATAATGGTAACGGTAATGCGCTCGCAACGGTTTACGGTGCCGTAACCACTGGGACTCTATGGCGATTTCTAAAATTGGAGGAAAAAACAGTAACTCTCGATCTCGCCGAATATTTACTCCCTCCCATCGAACCTATTCTAGGGAAATTGGTGCAGATGGTGGCATAGGATTAGGTGAGATAACGCATTAGGCCAGTCGGCGATAAAGTGCTGCATTTTTCTCTAACACGTATGTTGTAGCCTCATTAAAAGACAGTTCTGACTGAGTTAAATAGTGCTCAACACTCATTAATACCAACTCTTCTATAGAAACATTCAGACGAGTTGCCATTTCTTGGAGTTTTTGCAAACGTTCATCGGGGATTGTAATTTGGAGCGAACTCATAGTCAGTCATCAAAGGGTCTACACTATTACCATTGTAATAATTTTGAATAGGAGAAGAGTAACGAAACATAAACAGATGGCTTTCCAGTTCACTATTTATGATACCTTTCCTATTTGGGCATTATCCCTCAAGGTTTGATACTGAAACATGGAACCACTCTTACAAATCCGTCCCCATTATCGCGTTGAAATTATTGAACCCAATCATGTTTATCTATTGGCCGAAAACGCCACCCACGCTTTAACGGGGGAATTTTACTGTCATTTGATGCCGCTGCTGGATGGTCAGTATACCTACGAGGAAATTTGTGAACGACTGACAGAGCACGCTGACCGAGACCAGGTGGCTTATGTGATCGAAAATTTGTATGACAAAGGGTACATCGCTGCAAAGGTGCCTGAATTGTCAGAAGCTGCTGCTGCTTTCTGGAGTTTGCTGGGAGTAGAACCCCAAACTGCTTATGATTGTTTGCGGCAAGTCGTAGTTTATGTCACTGCTGTGGGCAATGTTTCAACTCAACCCTTGACCGATAAACTCACAACCGTTGGCATTCAAACCCAACCCTGGACAGGTAAACCCCCAGTCACAGAGTTACCCACTCTGTTAGTAGTGCTTACCGATGACTATCTACAACCGGAACTAGCTCAGATTAATCAACTCGCCCTAGATACTAACCAACCCTGGCTGTTGGCGAAACCGATGGGAGGACTGTTATGGTTTGGTCCGATCTTTGAACCAGGAATAACTGGCTGTTGGGAATGTTTGGCCCATCGTCTGCGGGGCAACCGGGAAGTGGAAGCGTCGGTGCTGAAGCAGAAGGGAAAGGCCAGACTTGCAGAAGTAGGGAACAGGGAACAGGGAACAGGGAACAGGGGCGCGCATCAACCTGCCCCCCTAACCCCCCAATCCTGGGGGGAACAAGCCCCGCAAGCAAGCCAACTTAAGGGAGAAAGTGTTGAGTTTGGTCGGGTGACGGGGTGTTTGCCTACTTCTAATGCTTTCCTCAGTTCTACTTTAGAGACTGGCCTGACTTTAGTTACCACGGAAGTGGCTAAATGGATTGTGCAACTGGGGGTAGAGGAAACAGCTAACTTGGCTACGTTGGTGGGGAAAGTGATTACCTTCAATCAAACTAACCTTAGCACTGAAACCCATCAGCTCCCCCATCGTCCCCAATGTGCTGCTTGTGGGAATCCGGAACTTTTAAGCGATCGCGCTCATCAACCCGTTACCTTAGTTAATCGTAAAAAGCAATACACTACCGATGGCGGACATCGTGCCTTTACCCCCGATCAAACCCTGAAACGCTACCAACACCTGGTTAGTCCCATCACCGGAGTTGTCAGTGCCCTAGTCCGTTCCTCTGACCCAGACAGTGCCCTGCTCCATACCTATCATGCTATTCATAGTTACGGTGCTGCCACCAATAATTTGAACCGTTTGCGTCGTCTGTTGGGTCATAAAAGTGCTGGCAAAGGCAAAACTGACCGTCAAGCCAAAGCCAGTGGGTTCTGTGAAGCGGTAGAACGCTATTCCAGTATCTATCATGGGGATGAACCCCGGATTGTTTCTACCTTAGGGGAGTTGGGAGATACTGCTATTGCTCCCGAACAGGTGATGCAGTTTAGTGAGTATCAGTACGCTCACCGAGAAACCTTGAACAAAGCCCGAGTCGATCACAATTGGGTGCCGCAACGGTTTGATAGCAGCAAAGCCATTGAATGGACACCAGTTTGGTCTTTAGTGACACAAACCCATAGCTATCTGCCCACCGCCTTCTGTTATTACAACTATCCCCCATCAAAGGATCATCACTTCTGTTCCGGTGACTCCAATGGCAATGCTGCTGGCAATACCTTGGAAGAAGCGATTTTGCAGGGCTTTATGGAATTGGTGGAACGGGATAGCGTGGCGATTTGGTGGTACAACTCCCTGCAATGTCCAGGAGTGGATTTAGCCAGCTTTGATGACCCCTATCTGGTAGAGTTACAACAACTATACCGCGATCGCAAACGTGACTTGTGGGTGCTCGATATTACCAGTGATTTAGGCATTCCCGCCTTTGCTGCCGTCTCAGCCCGCACCGATCAGGAACAAGAAGGGATTATTGCCGGGTTTGGTGCCCATCTCGATCCTCGGATTGCCATTTTACGGGCAGTCACAGAAATGAACCAACTGGGATTTTATGTGGATGACGTGGAACCCAGTGAAACCGGGTCTTGGGAAGAATGGAATAAGCATAATCTAAACCGCAAAGACCATCCCTACATGGTTCCCAATCCTGACATACCCCTCAAGCATTACAGTGACTATGGTCAACAGTGGAGTGATGATATTTATGAGGATGTCATGACCTGTGTCAACATTGCCCAGTCCGCAGGCATGGAAACCCTAGTTCTAGACCAAACCCGCCCGGATATTGGATTAAATGTGGTCAAGGTGATAGTACCAGGGATGCGCCATTTTTGGGCAAGATTCGCCCCCGGTCGGTTGTATGATGTCCCCGTTAAGTTAGGCTTGTTGGCGGAACCGTTAACAGAAGATCAACTTAATCCGATACCGATGATTTTGTAGTTCAGGGAACAGGGAATTGGGAGTCGGGAGTCGGGAATCGGGAATCGGGAATCGGGAACAGGGAAACAATCTTGTTTACCTTATTACTATCAGAACCGATAATTACCCTTAATACAAATCTCCCTATCTCCCCATCTCCCCATCTCCCCATC
>WTKN01000269.1 GCA_011524395.1 Moorena sp. SS36440bin_2 | reverse complement strand
CCCCCACACCTCCCACACCTCCCACACCTCCCACACTCCCGACGCCCGACTTCCTGTAACTAAAAATTAAGAATAATTGCAATTTGATTCAGATTCTTTTATCTGCCTAATCGATATGTTTATCTTGGCAAGAGGATTTGGGGAATTAGATACCAGGGAAAAAACACTTATCCCTAAGGATAGTCATTACCTCGGACTTCTGAGAAAATCTAAATCACGCTTGGGTCTTAAGGCTGTTCGCGTAGCGTGGCCAAAGGCCAAGGCAGCAAGGCTGAAAACATCTTGGTTGCTGAGTAACTAATCCAGAAAATTGCTCAATAATTGATGCTTAATGCTTAAGAATTATTGATGTTTGATGCTTGATGCTTGATGTTTGATGTTTGATGCTTAATGCTTAATCTTTTAACAAGGGAGAATAGGATATGAAATTGGCTTACTGGATGTATGCAGGTCCTGCCCACATTGGCACACTGCGCGTGGCGAGTTCTTTTAAGAACGTCCATGCGATTATGCATGCCCCCCTAGGGGATGACTACTTCAACGTGATGCGCTCCATGCTAGAGCGAGAGCGGGACTACACTCCGGTAACTGCTAGTATTGTTGACCGGAACGTGCTAGCACGGGGTTCTCAGGAAAAAGTGGTAGACAACATCACCCGCAAGGATCAGGAGGTAAACCCTGATCTGATTGTGCTTACCCCCACCTGCACCTCCAGTATCCTACAAGAAGACCTGGAGAACTTCGTAAACCGGGCTCAGATGGATGCCAAGGCTGATGTGATGTTGGCAGATGTCAACCACTACCGGGTCAATGAATTGCAAGCGGCTGACCGCACCCTAGATCAAATTGTTCAGTTCTACCTCAACAAAGCCCGCAAGAAGGGTGAGTTGCCAGAGGGCAAAACCGCAAAGCCCTCGGTGAACATCATTGGTATTTCTACCCTTGGCTTCCACAATCAACACGATTGTACTGAACTCAAGCGGCTGATGGCTGATTTGGGTATTGAGGTTAACGAAGTCCTCCCAGAGGGAGCTTCTGTCCACAACCTGAAAAATTTACCTCGGGCTTGGTTTAACCTGTTGCCTTATCGGGAAATTGGCTTGATGAGTGCCCGTTACCTGGAAGAACAATTCGGGATGCCCTATGTCGATATTGCTCCTTTGGGTGTGGTGGAAACTGCCCGTTGTATCCGTAAAATTAAGGAAATTGTCAATGGTCAAGGTGCTAATGTCGATTACGAGGAGTACATCGACAACCAAACCCTGTACGTTTCTCAAGCTGCCTGGTTCTCTCGTTCCATCGACTGCCAAAACTTGACCGGTAAGAAGGCTGTGGTTTTCGGAGATAATACCCACGCTGCCGCTATGACCAAGATTCTGGCACGGGAGATGGGTATTCATGTGGTGCTGGCTGGTACTTATTGCAAGTATGATGCGGATTGGTTCAAGGAGCAGGTGAGCGAATACTGTGATGAGATCCTGATCAGTGATGATAATGGTGCGATTGGGGATGCGATCGCACGAATTGAACCTGCTGCAATTTTCGGTACCCAAATGGAACGGCATGTTGGTAAGCGCTTGAATATTCCTTGTGGTGTGATTGCTGCTCCCATTCATATCCAAAACTTCCCCATCGGTTATCGCCCCTTCATGGGTTACGAAGGTACTAACCAAATTGCTGATTTGGTCTACAATTCCTTCACCTTGGGTATGGAAGACCACTTGTTGGAAATCTTTGGTGGTCATGATACCAAGGAAGTTATTACCAAGGGTATCTCTGCTGATTCTGACCTGAACTGGAGTAAGGACGCTAAAGCAGAACTGAATAAGGTGCCTGGTTTTGTTCGGGGTAAAGTAAAGCGCAATACTGAGAAGTTTGCTCGTGAGCGTGGCTTTAGTGAAATCACTCTTGAAGTGATGTATGCCGCTAAGGAAGCTGTAGGGGCTTGAGGTGATAGAGATTTAATCTGAATCAGGGGAGATAGGGAGATAGGGAGGTAGGGAGATGGGGAGATAGGGAGATAGGGAGATAGGGAGATAGGGAGATAGGGAGATAGGGAG
>WTKN01000227.1 GCA_011524395.1 Moorena sp. SS36440bin_2 | reverse complement strand
GCAATAGGCAATAGGCAATAGGCAATAGGCAATAGGCAATAGGCAATAGGTAAGACCGGAGAATTTTCCCCATTTCCTGCTTTTCCCGATTCCCGATTCCCGACTCCCGATTCCCGATTCCCGACTCCCGATGCCCGATTCCCGACTCCCGATTCCCGACACCCGACTCCCGACCCATCTGTCCAACCCTTCCCCAGTAAGATAGGATTATCCAGACTAAAGATAACGACTTACATTAGCTATGGCGGAAGAAACCCAACCGTTACCTAACCCTGAGGAAGCCAATACTCCTTCTGATACACCAGCAGAGAAACCAGCGGCTAAGGCTCCTGCGGCCAAAAAGCCTGCGGGCAAATCAGAAGACAAAGCTGCAGCTAAGGCTCCTGCTGCTAAAAAGCCTGCTGCTGGGGCAAAAGCTAAAAAAGCTAAACCACCAGCGCTTGAAGATAAACCTTTCACTGAATTTGTGGAACAACATTATCTACCAGCCCTTAAGACGGCTTTTGCCAAACAAGGTATTGATGATATAGATGTGACCTTTGCTAAACAGAAAATCCCGATTCCGAGTTTGAGTCAAATGGATGACTGTTGGCAAGTCATGGGTAGTTGGCAAGATGGGCAACGTCAATTTAACGTTTATTTCCTAGACGAAGATATTAAAAAACAAAAGGCTTTTTCTTCGTCGTCTAATGGTGTTAAACCTAGTACGATCGAGTCTTTTATGATTGATGAACGGAAAGTGACTCTTCCTCTAATGGTTCATTACACCATACAACGGCTAAATGCTCAGAAGTGGCTAATGTGGAATTAGTAAGTCTTGGATAAGTTGAGGTAGATTTTCGGATTTTTACCGAATCTACCAACCAAGATGCAAACTGTTTTGATCATGGAGCGATCGCTACCTTTCGCTCCCGATCACAAGGTTGGTTTTAGGGAGTAGGGAGTAGGGTGAAGAGTATGGATAGTGGGTAAAAATATTGTTTGCTTGATTAGTTTTTTCTGTCCTTGTTAAGCTTTAATTATACTTTTAATCATCAACTAAATAACCATAAATATTGACTTGACAAGGGGTTAGTTGTTGGTCATTAAAATTTTATTATTCCGTAGTTTTACTAGGGCTAAATCTTATAGGGCTGCGCCAAGATAATAGAAAAAACGGGTGCATCTCAATGCATGCTGTTTGACCCGGTGGTGCGTTACGGGACGGACTGTAGCAATACTGCTTACTGAGAAAATGAGGGCGAGCCCGTCCCTAACACACCCTACGCAATGTTCTCTCTTGCCTATTTCCTGTTCCCTGATATGACATATTTTTATCAAGAAAACCCTTATAAAAAACTAACTATAACGGCTTCCTAAACTGGTGTAGAGACAGCGAAAGCAGCGTTGACCAAACTAGATTTTGAGTCGGAAAGTAACTTAGCAAAATCCCAACGTCTCAGTGACAGTATAGTGACGAAGTTTTTTAATTTCAAACCCATTCAGTTGGATTCCTTTAAACGGATCTGTCAGGCTCTGAAATTAAAATGGATAGAAATTGCGGGAATAGGAGACGAAAACTCATCGGAAGCAGTAAGCATAAATGATAGCAGTAGCTCAGAGCTGGTGCAGCAACAGCAACTACCGGTGGAAGTAACTGTAGTTGATAGACAACCTGAAACCATTAACGCTTCTATCGTCTTAAAAGGGGATATAGATTCAGCGGAATATTTAAAACCTATTGAATCTAGTTTACAAAACTCTTCAGGAGAGACTATCAAAATTAGTGATATTAAACGAGACAGCATCCAATTAATCCTAGAAGGTTCTCAACAGGATATCGAACGGCTTGTATCTCAGTTCAAATCAGGAGAAGTAACAGAATTCAGTGGTTTTCCTGTTCAAGATATTAAAATTTTGAGCGCAAGGTTAGATGATGATCAAAAAAATGAGCTTGATCCTAAATGGCGTCTAGTGGAAGAGATTGCTAGCTGTGGAGCTGCAGGTCGAAACTTGAGGAATGCTGACCTGAGTGATGTTGACCTAAGTGATACTGACCTCAGTCGTGCTGACTTGAGTAATGCCTACCTAAGTGGTGCTGACCTGAGTAATGCCAACCTTAAGGGTACCTACCTCATTAGTGCTAACCTCAGTGGTGCCGATCTCAGTGCTGCCCAGCTCAAGGGAGTCAACCTGAGTAATGCCGACCTCAGTGGTGCCAACCTCACTGATGCCAACCTCAAGGGTACAAACTTGTATTATAGTAACCTGAGTCGTGCCGACCTAACTGATACTAACCTTAGTTATGCCAAGCTCACTGATGCCGACCTGAGGGGTGCCAACCTCAGTAATGCCAAGCTCACTGATGCCAAGCTCACTGATGCCAAGCTTAGTGGTACCAGTCTGGATCATGCCGACCTGAGTCGTGCCGACCTGAGTCATGCCGATCTCAGTGGTGCTGACCTCAGTAGTGCCAAGCTCACTGATGCCAAGCTCAGTGGTGCCAGTCTGAATCGTGCCTACCTGAGGGGTGCTAAGCTCAGTGGTGCCAACCTCAGTGGTGCCAGCCTCCATGGTTCTGACCTCAGTGGTGTCAGCTTCAGTAGTGCCAACCTGAATGGTGCCAAGCTTAGTGGTGCTGACCTTAGTGGTGCCAACCTGAATGGTGCCTACCTGAGGGGTGCCAACTTCAGTGGTACCGACCTCAGTGATGCCAACCTCAAGAGTTCCGATTTCTATAATACCCAGCTGAGTCGTGCTATCGTGGACAATGCCAAATTTGGAGATAATCCTGGAATGAATGAATCCATGAAGGGTGACTTAATTAAACGAGGCGCAATATTTGAAGATGTACCAGGGGATAGCTCGGAAAGTCTTACCCCTAGTGAAAGATAGGGATTCCTGCAAACAAATGCGATCAATTGACAGAATGCGATCGCATCCACCAAAAAAATGCGATTGGCCGTAGGCCACGCTACGCGATCGCTTACAAATACTAAATACCCCCAACCATGTCCTCTGGAGTATATACGTCATACATCCGACTACTCACCCCGAATAGCCCTCAATCGTGATTCTAAAGGAGAAGGGGGACTATTGCGCTTCATTTGTTCCACAAACGCTGCACTTTCTGCGGTATGGCGGTCAATTTCTTTCCGATGGTCATAATAATACGCCATTGCTGCATAAACCGCTGCCTTTGATAAATGATATTCAGAGGCAATTTCTTCTAAGGATTCTCCCATCTCCAAATACATTTTGGCAATAGTTGCCACAGGCATTCTAGTGCCAATAATGCGAGGTTTACCACCACAAAAGTCAGGTTCTATAGCAATATACTCTGTGCTAATCTGTTGGATAGACATTTGTTCAGAATTAATCAAAAATCCAATAATTAAAGCAAGGTGTATAGTTATAATTTTCACATATAATAAGATATATTAAAAGTTTTTTGATACTTAATTTTGCCCCCCTAGCCCCCCAAGCGAGCAATCCCTCGCTTGGGGGGAAAAAGAATCACTTTGCTGGTAAAATCCCCCAAAATTGGGGGATTTAGGGGGCTTTTATGTAGCAAATGAAACTTCCCAGACAACCTCTAAAAAAGTCTCAGGTTTTGTTCCCGTCTTGATGCAGTCGCTCATGGGGAGGGGCTGTGTGCGGAACTTGCTTCCGCACCTTGTAAGCCCCGTGGAAACCCCCAAGACCGCGCTGCATCGCTGTTCCCTGTTTCCTAACCTTGCGCTATAGTTTTATTTCCCTTTAGACTTAGGTAGTGAAAGTCCCAGATAGCCTCCAAGACCTATTTTTGCCATATCCATAAACGTGGGGCGGTATTGTTCATCAATTACCGCTAGGGTAAGTGACCCCCCAAGTAATATGGAGATAATAGCAGCTTGAACCATTTCTTTGATAGTAAGAGTTTTATGAGCCATAGGTTTTTGTTGTAACTGGTACGCTTGACTGCTACTTTTAATGGTTACCGACAAAAACCTAACCCTTGACTGTCGAATGGATTAGTTGCTAATATGTTTTGGCTTTTGTTTGATTGCCTTGTGAGTAAGTTGTGATTGCGCTAAAGGTTATGGCGCTGACTGCAGGGAATAGGAAACGGGTGCATCTCATTTTTGTGGTTTGACAAGGTGGTGCGTTACGGGGCGGGCTGTCTAAACCCTGGCGCTTGAGCGGAAAATTAGGCCCCCCTAACACACCCTACGCAACTTTTTTACAAATATGAGATGCACCCTAGGAAACTTTGGCTAAGGGAATTATTGAGTTTGATCATCTAGGGCTGCATCGCTTACTCCCTTGAATTGTAAAACACTATTACAGCTATTGATATAGTTATAAACAATTAGCTAGATGATGAAAGAGAGTAGCCCAGGTAAAAAAAATAAAAAACTAACTATCATCGCCTCTTCAAAAGGTATATAAAAAGCAGAAAAAGCGTTAATCAGACTAGGATTTGAGTCTAAAAGTAACTTTGTAAAATCACAAGATCTAAGTCGATCTACAGTGACCAAGTTTTTTAATTTGAAGCCAATTCAGGTGGATTCCTTTAAAAGGATATGCCAGGCTCTGACCCTAAACTGGAGAGATATTGAAGAAATAGCAGAGGAAAACCGATTAGAACCACTAACCAGAAATGATGGCAGTAGCTCAGAGCTGTTGGAGGGGGTAGAGCAAGGGCAAGCACCTAGACGCGAAGTGACTGTAATCGATAAACAAAGTGAAACCATTAAAGCTTCTATTGTCTTAGAAGGGGATATCGATTCAGTTCAAAATTTAGAATTTATTCAATCTATTTTACGATCCTATTCAGGAGACAGTATAAACATTATTGATATTAAACCAGGCAGCATCCGATTAATTTTAGAAGGTTCTCCAGAAGATATCGAACGGCTTAGAGCTCGAATAGAATCAGGAGAACTCAAAGAATTAAGCGGTTTTCCTGTTCAAGATATTCAAATTTTGAGCGAAAGGTCAGAGGATGATCAAAATAATGAACTTGATCAGAAATGGCGTCTAGTGGAAGAGATTGTTACCCGTGGAGCTGTGGGTCGAGACTTGAGGGATGCGGACCTGAGTGATGCCTACCTGAGGAATGCCTACCTGAGGAATGCCGACCTGAGTGGTGCCGACCTGATTCGTGCTCACCTCAATGGTGCCGACCTGAGTGGTGCCAACCTGAAGAATGCCTACTTGAGTGGTGCCGACCTGAGTGGTGCCAACCTGAGTGGTGCCGACCTGAGTGGTGCCAACCTGATTGGTGCCGACCTGAGTGGTGCCGACCTGAGTGATGCCCACCTCAATGGTGCCGACCTGATTCGTGCTGACCTGAATTATGCCTACCTGAATGGTGCTGACCTGAATGGTGCTGACCTGAATCGTGCCGACCTGAGTGGTGCTGAAGTGAGAAATGCCCGATTCGGATATAACTCAGGAATTGATGAATATATGAAGCATGACCTAATTAAACGAGGCGCAATTTTTAAGGATTTGCCAGGGGATCGCTCTAAAATTTTAACCCCTAGCTAAAGATAGGGATTACGGAAATTAGGGGGTGCTGAAAATTTTTTGGAATCCGGTAAGCTTCAATGAAACAAATGGGATTGAAGCTTACAGATAAACGCATAAGTTTACATTGTAAATAGTGTTCCCCGTAATTTTTGTTGTGCTTCAATGGCCGCAAACAAAGATTTAAAGTTACCGGCACCAAAGCCATCATGATTGTTCCGTTGCATAAACTCGAAAAATAAGGTAGGACGAGCTTGTAATGGCCGGGTAAAAATTTGCAGAATGTAACCTTTGTCATCGAAGTCGATGACTATATCTAACTCCTGCATAACATCTACAGAAACCGATAGATCTAGTTTAGACTTGTCTAACTTGTCCCGCAAATCTTCGTAATAGTCTTGAGGAACTGGCAAGACATTGCAGCCTCGTTTTCGTAACACTCGTACCGTTTTAACTAAATCTTCTACGCAAATCGCTACATGTTGAATGCCACCTGCTCCGTGAAAATCCACAAACTCTTGTGTTTGGGAACGACCCATGAATCGCTGTGAAGGCTCATTGACTGGGATTTTAATGGTTTCATCAAAATCAGATACCACCATAGATTTTAACCCAGACGTTCCTGTTTGTAACAGTGAATCATCCACAGACCAAAAACGATGAAATCCTAATCTATTGATATAAAGTTCGACAACTTTTTCTAAGTCTCCCACCTCTTGATTAGCGACAACATGATCGATACGTCCAATCTGAGGATCCGGCAAAATTTCTAATAGTGAGTTTTGTAATAGGTGTTGAGTTGAGTAACCTGGCAAAAATGCGCCGTTATAATCTTTACTTTCTACAAAAGAATGCACTGTACTGCCGAAAGCATGGACTTTGGCTACGGTTACTTGACCCCTCTCATCTTCTAAAACCTTAGGTGCAAAAACACTCTTTGCTCCATGGGCAATTGCATAGTCATACGTGGCTTGGGCATTTTCTACAGTAAAGGCTACATCATAGACTGCGTCGCCATGTTGGGTTAAAAACTGATTAATTTCTGTTTCTCCTGGGTTTAATGGAGAGGTCAGAACTAAAGTAACGTTGCCCCCACGTAAAACATGAGAAGTATATTGCCGATCGCCAGTTTCCAAACCCTTATACGCTATGGGCTTAAACCCCATGTGTGTTGAGTAATACAACGCTGCTTGATAGGCGTTACAGACCCACATTTCCACATGATGGAATCCCTGATAGGCTCCAAAGCTTGGTCGAGAGTTTTTCACTTGGTATTTGACACCGGCATCTAAACCAACTAGGTCGTTGAGATTACTGGAGTAATTTAGTTGAAGCATAGTAATAACCCTTAGGATTAACCTTCTTTTAAAAAGAATTACTTCTGCAGTCGATGGGCTGTATCTTCCATTTTGAACACCAATTCTATACTAACAAAAAAGCTATGGTAAACTGATAATGTTTTTATATTTTTTTAATTTGTTTTTATAATAGTGAGTTTTATTGAACAAAATTTCTATCAATTTTTAAACTCAATGTAAGAGGTTGTCTGAGAAGTCTCATTTGCAACATCTAAGCCCCCTAAATCCCCCGAGCGAGGGATTGCTCGCTCGGGGGACTTTTAGAAGCAAATTGACTCTTGTTCCCCCCAAGCGAGGGATTGCTCGCTTGGGGGGCTAGGGGGGCAAAACTCAGTATACAAAAACTTTTCAGATATCCTCTAAGGATATGCGCTACGCGCACGGTACGGGAACAGCTATCAGCCATTCCCGTACCGTGGCCCAAAAGCCAAAGCCAAAGCCAAAGCCAACAGTTAAATGCTTACGAAGCCTTACATGGAATTAGCCGTAGGCCACGCTACGCAAATGCTTACAAATACTAAATACCCCCAACCATTTCCTCTAGAGTAGATAGCATGTGGAATAGTAATGAAACCACAATTTTCCCCTAGATACTCTACTAGGTTCCTAATCGTCCCCAAAATAGAGCCGCGCATCCAATTGTCTTGACTGAACTCTCTGAAAAATTATCTTCCATAATTTTCTTTAATTCTTCTAAACTATCATTTTGATTATTAAAAATGTACTTGTTGTTATAAATATCCATTAAACGCCGTGCCATAAAATTACGTTCAACTCCGACCGTTATAATAGTAGAACCAAAAATAACCCCACCAGGATTCAGTAAAGGCAAAATATTATCAAAAACAACGGCTTTTGTTCGCATAGTTCCCGGTACACAGTGAAGTACATAATTCAATCCCACTGAATCAAACCCTTGAGCGTCAAACTCAATTGACTCCAAGATATTCCTTCTGTAAGCAACAGGATGATAACGTGCAACCCGACGAGACGTTACGTCTAAAGTGTTGGTGTTTAAATCCATTAATGCCAGTCGAGGGGTATTTGTAGGAAAAGTGCAACGGTCTAGGAAATATCCAGTCCCAACACCTATGTCAAGATGATTACCTGAAATATGCTGATTGTAAAAATCTAGTAGGTGGGATGATGGACATTTCCATATAAACTGATTAGAGATTCCTAGTACAGTTAGGTCGTACGTAGCTAAATTCAGCTTACTGTAAACAGCCTGTCCTGCCTCTATTTGTTCCTTGGTAATTGTTGTCATAATTGTATTTTTATCCGCTATGCTATATTGAGATGCTACCGCCATTCCCGTAACATCGCCAAAGGCAAAGGCCAAGGGTTGAAGCTTACCAATCCTTACTATACTATTTATTGAGTAGTTAGATAAAGTGGTACTCCAAGTTGTTGCAGAAATGAATAATAATTCTTATGTTTAAATTTTGTTTATTTGTTTAAACAGAAGAATTCAGCTATCAGCCAATGGCTGTTCGCGCAGCGTGCGCGTAGCGCATATGCTTACCTAAAAAAAAGGGGGAGTCGAAACGGTTCCCCCTTGAAAATCCCCATTTTTATGTCAAAACTATAAAGATGATAACGAAAAAGGGAATAACTTGATTGAACAACCTGATTAACTAATTCTTTTAGTTAAGTTATGTAACAGCTTTTGTACTTCAGGTTTACTTAAGCTTTTAGGTTTCCTTAAGCTTTCAACTTTAAGCTACGACAGGGGTAAAATGTGATAAAACTTTAAATTACGTTGTAACTCTTAACCTAAATAGGCGGTTGAGATCACCAATACCCTGGTAAACTCGTAAAGCAATATATAGCAATATACTGTTTAAGCATTCAGCTAAATGCGCTACGCGCACGCTACGCGAACAGCTGTCAGCAAGTAGTGTGACCGTAGCCCATGATCTGATAGCTGATAACTGACTGCTGAATGCTTAGTCATTGGTTTGGGCTTGGGTTGAGTGACCCGGATCTGTCCACACCAGGCAACCGAGAATGGTAAGCAACTATAACAAGCAAGCAAGAGCTTAAGATGGTAGATTCCCTTAAAAAACCTGATTTTGATGAAATCCGACCCGGTATAAAAGTACCGGCCAAGGACACGATCCTAACTCCCCGGTTCTACACTACTGACTTTGAAGCAATGGCGAAGATGGACCTCTCGCCTAATCAGGATGAACTCGAAGCCATCCTGGAAGAGTTTCGAGCGGACTACAATCGTCACCATTTTGTCCGGGATGAAGAGTTTAATCAATCCTGGGATCACATTGATGGGGAAAAACGCCGGTTATTTGTTGAGTTTCTAGAACGTTCCTGTACAGCGGAATTCTCTGGTTTCTTGCTCTATAAGGAATTGGGACGGCGCTTAAAGAATAAAAATCCTGTACTGGCAGAGTGCTTCACCCTGATGTCTCGTGATGAAGCACGTCATTCGGGATTCCTGAACAAGGCTATGTCAGATTTCAATCTACAGCTGGATTTGGGATTCCTGACTAAGAGCAAGAAGTACACCTTCTTTCAGCCCAAGTTTATTTTCTACGCTACTTATCTGTCTGAGAAGATTGGCTATTGGCGGTATATTACTATCTATCGCCATTTAGAAGCTCATCCTGAAGACCGGGTCTATCCAATTTTCCGGTTCTTTGAAAACTGGTGTCAGGATGAAAACCGTCATGGGGATTTCTTTGATGCGATCATGAGAGCTCAGCCAAATACGCTGAATGATTGGCAGGCTAAGCTTTGGTCGAGATTCTTCTTGCTGTCGGTGTTTGCCACTATGTATCTGAATGATGTTCAGCGGTATGGATTTTATGCCTCCATTGGTTTAGATGCTCGTGAGTATGATAAGTATGTGATTGAGAAGACTAACGAAACCTCAGGACGAGTCTTCCCAGTTGTTCTGGATGTAGACCATCCGGAATTTTATGAGCGTCTGGAGATTTGTGTCGAGAATAATGATAAGCTCAGAGCGATCGCTAACTCAAATACGCCTAAGTTATTGCAAATATTCCAGAAGTTGCCTCTCTACATGTCTAATGCCTGGCAGCTCCTAAAATTGTACCTGATCAAGCCCATTGATATGACGGCTAAACAGGGTTCTATGATCTAAAGTTTGCTCCGCTAACTGTTAGCTTCGTTTTTGTGGTGATCCTACTTTATGTAGGATCACTTTTTTTTGGATTTACGCTTCGGGCAGGGAACAGGGAACAGCGGATCTGGGAACAGGGAAAGAGAGGGGAGTGTGGGGAGATAGGGAGATAGGGAGATAGGGAGATAGGGAGATAGGGTAATTATAGGGTTTCTAATACTTAAGCTGTTGTGCATTTAAATTGAATATTATTCCGTTATAAAACAAACCGTAAAACCCTCTCCCCCTGCTCCCTGCTCCCTGCTCCCAACTCCCTACTCCCTACTCCCTACTCCCAACTCCCAACTCCCTACTCCCTACTCCCAACTCCCAACTCCCTACTCCCTATTCCCTATTCCCTATTACCTCCCTATGCCCTTAGATCCGGAAATGATATAAGAATGACAGAATTTTGATCCGTATAGGTGCGTCAGTTTTGTTAGTGTATTTTTTATTGTTGAGTGTTAAAAAATTTGGGACTTAAGTATCTAAAAACGGGATTATTGGGACTAACGTTTAGCTTCACAGTTGCTTACCGAGCTGGGAGTCAAACTCTGCCAGTACCGGACTCGACTACAGACAACCAAGAGGAAACCCAGGGCAATCCGCCTCAGCCTACTCCAGATAAATTACCAGAGTCCCCCCAGTCTGATCCTCCTGGTAATTCAGCAGCCCAGGAGTTGGATTTAAGTCCAGAGGTAATCGAAAGCAGTCCGGTGCTACAGCGTTGGCTAGAGGAGGTGCCGGATGTTTGGCAGGATATTCGCCATCAACCCAGTTTTCGCACTCGGTTGCGGTTGGGTTACTCCCAGTTTCCCTCTAATGGACAAGCAGCAGGGGTGAATGTGGGAGTAGAAGATGTATTTATTGGTAATTCTGGCTTAACGGTGAGTGGGGATTATCAGGCTTCGTTTAATGGTGAGCGGGAAACCTTTGGGGTCGATTTGCGCTATTACGTGCGGCCCTTAGGGAGTTATTTCAATGTTGCCCCGATGGTGGGTTATCGCAATTTGGAGACTGATGGTTACTCTACCGATGGGGTAAATGTGGGAGCGCGGTTGCTTTTGGTGTTGTCTCGGAGTGGTGCCGCTGATATTTCCTTCACTCAGAGTTTTGTGTCTATTGGCAGTAGTGATGAGGTCGGGATCAGCAAGCTTTCCTTTGGTTATGCCCTTACTCCCAATTTGCGGCTTGCTACGGATATTGAGAAACAGAATTCTATCGAAAATAAGGATAGTCGGGTGGGGATTGGGTTGGAATGGATGCCCTGAGATGTTGAGAGGGTGAGTAGTGTGGCTCACAGGGGTAGGTTTTTTACATCTGGTTCGGGAATCGGGAGTCGGGAATCGGGAATTGGGAGTCGGGAATCGGGAGTCGGGAATCGGGAGTCGGGAATCGGGAGCGTTCGCGTAGCGTGACAAGCAGGTCAATCGCGTAGTGTGGCCCAAAGGCCAAGGCTAATCGCATTTACCGAGCCCATCAAGATAACCCATTTACGGATTTGATCTAAACCATTTCGCTATAGGATTTACCTATAACATATCCACATTGATCATGAAACCCAATGCTGATTTGTCATAACACCAAACAATCCTCGGATCTCTTTCCTACTATTCCTGATTCCCGATTCCCGATTCCCGATTCCCTCTCTCTCTCCACACTAAACTGAAACTCTACCGATGAAAACCAGTAATGTAGTTAAGTCTGAGCCTCCCTCCTCAGCAAAGCACCACAGACTTCCCAAGATTAATCTATTTACCATGTTCCGGCTTGGTATGTTCCAGATGGGATTAGGGATTTTGGCAGTGCTTACCCTAGGAGTGCTCAACCGAGTGATGATCGACGAGCTAGGTATTCCAGCCTCAATTACCGGGAGCCTCCTAGCCATTTCGCTGTTTGTTGCCCCAGCCCGGGTATGGTTTGGTCAGCTCTCGGATACTAAACCGGTCTTGGGATATCACCGTACTGGTTACGTCTGGATGGGAAGCGGCTTCTTTATGATAATCCTATCCTTAGCGGTACAAATCACTTGGCAATTGGGCAATCTCGTGGAAGGGGCTGGAGGTTGGACATGGTCAATTCCAGCCTATAGTTGGGTCGCTCTTGGGGCTCTAGTTTTTGCTCTCTACGGTATGGCTGTGAGTATGAGTTCCACTACCTTTTTTACCTTATTAGTGGATATTTCTGATGAAGACAACCGTGGCAAATTAATCGGTATTATCTGGTCAATGATGACTGTAGGTATTGCGATTGGCGGCATCAGCAGCAAAATTTTGCTGAAGGGATTAGATAATATTGATACATCCCTGGAAGTATTGCGCTCATCAATTACTGGGCTGTTTTTCTTCGTACCTTTAATGGTGTTCGGCCTAGGGGTATTAGCTACCTTTGGAATCGAGAAAAAATACTCGCGCTATTCTTCTCGTTCTATCCTAGCGAATCGCGAAGACCAGATTACCTTGGGCCAATCCCTAAAACTATTAACGGCTAGTCCCCAAACTGGCCTGTTTTTCACCTTTTTGGTGATCATGACCATCAGCCTATTTCTCCAGGAAGCGGTGCTAGAACCCTATGGGGGAGAGGTCTTTAATATGTCAATTCCTGAAACCTCTCTACTGAATAGCTACTGGGGGATTGGGATGTTGATGAGCTTGAGCGCCACTGGGTTTTTCCTAATTCCTAATTTGGGTAAGCGCAAAACCACTCAATTAGGCTGTCTAGGAGTATCTATCTGCTTTATCTTGATTATTATGTCAGGATTTACCGGAAATGCTCAGCTATTCCAGGGAACCTTACTCTTATTTGGTTTCTCTGCTGGTATCGCTACCACAGGAGCTCTCAGTTTGATGTTAGACCTAACCGCAGCAGAAGCGGCTGGGACTTTTGTGGGAGCGTGGGGATTAGCCCAAGCCATGGCACGAGGCATAGCAGTAGCCAGCGGTGGGGTAATCCTTGATGTAGGTAGAGCAATTTTTTCTACCCCTGTCTTGGCTTATGGTGTCGTGTTTGCTCTCCAATCCGCAGGGATGATAGTGGCAATTTGGTTCCTGGGTAAAGTGAATTTCAAGGAATTCCAGAATAATGCTAAAGATGCGATCGCTGCTGTGATGGAAGGGGATTTGGATGGTTGAAGGAAGAATGCAGAATGAAGAATTAAGAATTAAGAATGCAGGCGTAGTGCGTTAGGGGCGGGCTTGCCATCATATTCAACCTCGTAGCAAGTGTTGGGAAAGCCCGCCCCGTAACGCACCAGACGGTTAAAGGTTATTAGGGGAGATGGGGAAATGGGGAAA
>WTKN01000025.1 GCA_011524395.1 Moorena sp. SS36440bin_2 | reverse complement strand
GATTCCCGATTCCCGATTCCCGATTCCCGATTCCCAATTCTAAATTCGCGCATTCCCGATTCCCCATAAAAATAAGCAAAAAAAAACGGGGAAGAAAAAGTTAGTAAAAACCTCCCCCTCAAGGAAAAGCTAAAGACTAGAAGATGAAAAAACTAGAATATCCAAAAAAAATCTGATCACATATTAAAGTACCATAAAATAATTTAAAAGGTCAATGATTTTGTTGTAAAGTTTTATGTTTAGACTTGTCTTTTTATCTAGGAATGTTAAGAAACTTATACCAAGTTGCATTCAAAGATAGGGAGATAGGGAGATAGGGAGATGGGGAGATAGGGAGATAGGGAGATAGGGAGATAGGGAGATTTGGGAAAGAGAAAGTTTTACCTTTGACCGCAATTTATAGAGTTTATCGCAGTTATGAGGTACAGTCTTGAGGCAGCGCATCCCTAATTCCCGATTCCCGATTCCCGATTCCCAGATCCGCTGTTCCCTGTTCCCTAAAATCCCGAAATTGTGTACCTCATAGCTATAAGAATTGCTATAGTATTAGAATTTCGGTTTTGACTTCTGGTACAGTAGTATGCCTGCAACTATTGCCCTGATTGCCCACGACAACAAGAAAAAT
Organism: Moorena sp. SS36440bin_2; assembly: GCA_011524395.1. GTDB lineage: Bacteria > Cyanobacteriota > Cyanobacteriia > Cyanobacteriales > Coleofasciculaceae > Moorena. The sequence continues at coordinate 1,439 of WTKN01000025.1, read as the reverse complement.
GATATAGTGGCATTTGTGAAGCGCCACCAAATCGTTTTTTCTCGCTACACCTTAATTGCTACAGGGAACACAGGAAAACAAATTGAAAATTCCACTGGCTTAGCCGTTGATTGCTTACTCCCTGGTCCTATCGGTGGAGATGCCCAGTTGTATGCAGCGGTGGCGGAGGGAAAGGTCTGTGCTGTGTTTTTCTTCATCGATGCACTCTATGCTAAATCCCATGAACCTGATATTCAGCCTCTGTTACGGATTTGTGATGCCCATGATGTAGCGATCGCAACCAACTTAGCTACTGCAGAACTGGTCATCAGTGCCCTAGCTCGGACCCAAGTGGCTCACCTTATTTTTAATCCAGTGGCCGGTCAAGGAGACTCTGATCATGAACTCACCATTATTGAAAACATGCTGGGTGGCCATTTCAATCTCGAGATCCATCAAACCACTCCAGAAATTACGGCGGAAGAATTGACCCAAGGGGCGATCGCAGCCCACGCTGATCTGATCATTGCCTCTGGCGGTGACGGCACCGTATCCGCCGTTGCCAGTCAGCTAATTGATACCAATATTCCCCTCGGCATTATTCCCAGAGGAACTGCTAATGCCTTTTGTCAGGCCTTGGGCATTGGTGGCAGAGTAATGCCCATTCGCGCCGCCTGTCGCATCATTTCCGAAGGCTATACCAAAGTGATTGATGCGGCTCGCTGTAACGACACCCCCATGATTTTATTAACCGGAATTGGTTTTGAAGCAGAAATGGTGGATAAAGCCAGCCGAGAATTCAAGGATCAGTGGGGGGTACTGGCCTATCTGGTAGCGGGATGGCAACAACTGGATGAACAAGAGCTATTTGATGCGGCTGTGGAAATTGAAGACCAGATCTATCGAGTTGAGGTGGGGGCTATTACTGTGGCTAACGCGGCTCCCCCTACCTCAGTGTTAGCCCAAGGAATGGGTGAAGTTATTTACGATGACGGGTTACTAGATGTCACCATGGCCAAAGTAGACACAAAACTTCAGGCGGTGACATCAATGGTCAATGCCTTCGGTGCCGCGTTGGTTAACCTGGCACCCAACCAAGACAATATTCATCATGTCCGAACCGACAGTATCAAAATAGCCACAGATCCGCCTCAGAAAGTGGTTGTGGATGGAGAAGTGATTGGAATAACTCCTATCAAAGTTGAATGTATTCCCAACGGATTGACTGTATTTGTCCCCAACCCCAATTAATCTGGCTCAATCTCTTCTTTTTCGAGAGTATATTAAGACCTATAAATACTGGTGAAGGGGTTCGAGACCGAGTAAAGTATAGCACTTAGTGATAATGATTTATTACTAGATATAGTTGATCATACTGATGAAATACCTTAAACTTTATTATATCATTTCGGGATAATTACCCTTAATAAAAATTTCCCCCATCTCCCCATCTCCCCATC
>WTKN01000388.1 GCA_011524395.1 Moorena sp. SS36440bin_2 | reverse complement strand
CCTGATTGACTGACAAAAGTTAGGTTGAAAATGGCTCAAATACTTACCAGACTTGTAAGAGCAAGACTTGACTAAAGGGAGTGTTTCCCCGCATCCTCAGGACAGATACCACTCAAATCCTAGGAATGCGATGAAAAAAAACTCCCGACTCTACAATGCCTTGAAGACATGGATAAGTCAACCCTGTGAGTGGGCACACCTGAGCCACCTAACCACCTGTTTATGGATGGTGGCAGCCCTGATTCAGACAGGGGAAGTGAAGCAAGCCCCGATGGATTCCCTACATCCCGTGTCGTGGCCAATATGCTCAAAGCAAACAACGCCGAATGCACCGTTGGCTGCATAATGCCCGCATCAATGTCCATGGCCAATAGGCCACGCTACGCGAACGATGGTACAAACCTTTGATTAAAGCAGCCTTGGCGGTAGGACAAGATGAGTGTATTTACTTGAGTTTAGACACCTCGATGTTTTGGGATGAGTACTGTCTGGTTAGATTGGTAGTGGTGCATCGAGGACGAGCCAAAAAGCGTGAGCTGGCGAGTGATGAAGCATCAGAGTGCAACGGTAGCATTCAAAGATTATCGGGAGATGCTCCAACAATCGATACACCTTTTACCCAAAGAGGTTAAGGTGATCCTACTGGCAGATCGAGGGTTTGTCCACACCGATTTAATGAAAGCTTTGACCAATAAATGGGGTTGGCATTACCGGATTCGTCTGAAAAAGGACACGCTTGATTTGGCGAGCAGGTAAAAGTTGGCATCAGCTCAAAGATTTCCATTTTAATCGGGGTGAGGTCTTGTGCTTTCACAATGTCAGAGTGCACAAGGAATATTGGTATGGTCCAGTTGATCTGATTTTTGGTTGCAACAATGTAAATGGTGAGTTTTGGGCCATTGTTAGTGATGAAAATACCACCCTTCAAACCAAAGCCCGAATATGGGTTTCGCTTTGATATTGAGGAAAACTTTTTAGATGACCAGTCCAATGGATGGAATGTGCAGAAGTCTCAAATTCGCTCAGTAAAGCGCCTTATCTCGGTTGTGGTTCATTCTAGCTGTGGCTACGTTGTACGTCACGGCTCAAGGGGTTGAGGTGGTAGAGTCTGGTAAACGTCGATGGGTTGACACTCACTGGCGCACGAGGAAACAGCTATTTTCGGATTGGTTGGGAGTGGGTCAAATCATATGAGCGAGAATGGCTGGAAATTAATTCATCGGGTTTGTTTTTCCAGCAATCATGACCCTTATCCTGCGATGGCTTCGCGCAAACAACATCAGCAACGGCACTATCAACTAGAGTTTAAGGTACAAACGTACCAATATGCTGTTGAATAGTTTTGTCAGTCAACCAGGGTGCGACCCGTGGAGAATTTAATTATTAATGGGTCAAGCGCACCATTACAAATGTGAGATGCACCAAGTTTTAAATGCCTACTAGAGCTGGCATTAATCTGATTTTTGGTTTAGCTTATTAATTGGAATTTATTTCTGAGTAAGGGTTTTCTAATGTAGATCCATTTACCCTGTCTTGATGCAGTCGCTCATGGCGCATGGGTCTGTGTGCGGAACCTGCGTCCGCACCTTGTAAGCCCCGTGGTTTCCACGGCAGTCGCTCATGGGGGTTTCCCCCAAGACCGCGCTGCATCGCTTCTGGAACTTTGAGATGCTCGCAACTTGATCGGAACTTGAAAAACACAAGGATTCTAGTATTTAGAAACCATAGGTTTTAACTTTGGCGGTAATAAATTTCAATCAAGACCTTTTATATAATATGAGATCTCACCTTAGCTTGACAGTACCCTTAAGGGTACTTTTTATGAGCTGATCCTATGATATGATAAAAAGTTATTCTTACTGGTGGATAAAACTCCTGAAAGTATTACTACGAGAGACATATCAGTAAAATAGAGCTGACAAGCAGGGGGGTGACATGGTATTAATCACATTTCCTGTCAACCCCCTACTCGATACTCAACTGTATACTCAACGGAGCCAATGGATTACCCCCAAAATAAACCCAGGGTTGTTTCATTCTCTATGGTTCGATTCGCTGAACCGACCAAAATGAAACAACCCTGGGGGGTTAGGGCAGGGCTGTAACATTGCTCATGAATAAATTGTCTTTTTCTACGGGTGAAAGGCAGGTGCGGTGCTGGAGAGAAGGTTTTTTTAAGGTGAAAAATACCAAATTATGAATAAAAATTCCCCCTATCTCCCTATCTCCTTATCTCCCCACCTCCCTACCAATCACGTTTTAGTCGGACGCAAGAAACAGCCCTGGGGGGGTTAGGGGGGATCTATCTACCTAATTACAAAGTTGACATGCTCCCCGCTAATCGCTGTTCGCTTACCTAATCACTAATTCCCCGCTTCACAGGACTTAATCACTTTATTAAAATCTTCAGGAGGTTCCTTACCACCAGTAATTTCTAGACCAATACTTAGAAACTCTTGATAAGAGTATTTTTCTTTAATTTTCTCAATGGTACACTGACAAAATGCCTGAGCCTCTGAGCCCTTACTCCCAACACATTCCCCCATGTAAAAATTGACAAAATCAGGTGTATAGCCAATCTCAGTGTTTTGGAGGATAATCTCAGCTTGTTCAGGGATAGTCAATGGTTTTTGGGCATTAGTCTCAGCCTCTTCAGAAATAGTTTCAGTTTCTTGGGAATAACCCACTGTTGGGCTGACGAGAGCAAACAAACAGGCACTGATAATTGATAGCTGGTATGGTTTGATGTTCATGATTTTTAACCTCTACAAAAATTAGCCCAGATGAGATCATTCGGACTATTTTAACAATTGCACACTATTAGGTTTCCCATCTTTTCTCTGAAAGAAACATTAGGTAAAAGTCTTGCAGACAAAAGGAAAAACAGAGCATTAAAAATGAACAATTAACTGTTTTTAATGAACAATTAACTGTTAACAATTTTCAAAAGACTAAGAGACTAGCTAAGAAACACAATACCAGTGTTTAGCTTGTAAGATATGCAAAAAAAATTGCGTTTTGTTGAATATTCTAGATTATATTAGCTAAGTTGCCAGGGTGCATCTCAGTTTTGTAAAAATACGACCATTGAAGGCTAAAAATATTCTAAAGTTACCTGAGTGATAGATCTACAACTTTGAGATGCACCTAGTTGCTAGTTATAATTAGGTAGTTATCAAAAAATACCTCAAAATCCCTGCCACACACCAAATAGTAGTATCTCTAGATACTTAACTTTCCATTATTGGTATCAAGAGCTACTCTTTATAAGAATAACTAGCAACTTTTCTGATATTACTTCGCCCACCCTACTTTAATTGGTATTTTTTTTAGATGCAAGTGCCTAATTACTACCAATAATCATCCCGGCCAGTAGCACAAAGCCAATCCAGACATTTTCACGAAAAATCTCTCCATAGATAGATGTGGGATGATTAGGCTTTCGTAGTCTAGTATAGTGCCAAATCCAGACTACTGTCGCTATCACTAGGGCTAACCAAAAGGCCAGTTGGAGATCCATCACAACTCCCAGGCCAGCAAGCAAGCTAGCAGTACCAGCAAAGAACACACCTACGGCATCAGCAGCATACTTACCGAAAAACAAGGCACTAGAGCGCACCCCAATCCTCTGGTCATCCTCCCGGTCTGGCATGGCATAGACTGTGTCAAATCCCAATGCCCACAGTACCGTTGCTCCCCAGAGTAACCAGGTAGCTGGTTCTAGAGTAGTAGTAATGGCACTCCAACTAATCAGTACAGCAAAACCCCAAGCAATGGCCATAACCAGTTGCGGTACAGCAAACACTCGCTTGGCAGATGGGTAAAACACAATTACTGGTACAGCGGCCACGCAAAGCCAGAAGGTGAAAGAATTCAGATACAGGGCAAGCACCCCAGCGCAGACCATAGCAACTAAGGCAACTACTACGCCAACTTTTACCGATAGGGCTTTCGATGCCAAAGGGCGTGAGCGAGTTCGCGCCACTTGGGAATCAATATTGTGATCCCAAACGTCATTAATTACACAGCCAGCAGCACTGGTGGCTAAGCTTCCAAGAATAATCACCGCAACCAGGGGAATGGGTGGTTTCCCTTGGGCTGCTAAAAAAACTGCCCACAGTGCTGGCACCATTAAAATGAATCTTCCAGTTGGCTTATCCCATCGCAACAGTCGCATAATGGCTAGCCAGGTGGGTATGGGATTGGGGTTTGGCTGGGTAATCATAGCAGGAATGGTGACTCGTTTGTTAGTAATTTTGTTTGTAGGTAATTTTCCGGATTGTTTCCTCGAATCAGAGGAATTTCACAATAGGAGATAGTGCCTATTTTTTGTTATTCTCCTTAAAGATATCGTTATTCATAGGTTTCGGGCTGATATATGTAAGCAGGATACATCAATATGGTTAACTCACTGACCCAAGACATTTTCCTACATGTTTCCACTCCTGACAAAGAGCAAGAGCGCATTATTGCTGCCATCGATATTGGTACCAATTCCATTCACATGGTGGTGGTGCGAATTGACCCTAAACTTCCGGCATTCACGATTATTGGTAAAGAAAAGGACACGGTCAGGTTAGGGAATTGCAACCCCCGAACTGGTGAGTTGACCCCCGAAGCCATGAATAGAGCGATCGCAACTCTACAACGCTGCAAGGAAATGGCAGCCAGCCTCAATGCTGAAAACATAGTTGCGGTAGCAACCAGTGCTGTGCGGGAAGCTCCAAATGGCCAGGCTTTTTTACATCAGGTATATACAGAATTGGGTTTATTGGTAAACCTCATTTCTGGTCAGGAGGAAGCACGACGCATCTATCTAGGTGTGTTGTCAGCTATGGAATTCAACAACCATCCCCATACCATTATTGATATTGGTGGTGGTTCAACGGAATTGATCCTCGGGGATCGTCATAACCCCCGTTCCCTAAGTAGCACAAAGATAGGAGCCGTTCGTCTTACAAAGGAGTTTGTCACTACAGACCCGATCAGCCAAAGTGAGTTTCTGTATTTGCAAGCCTATGTCAGGGGAATGTTAGAGCGAGCTGTTGAGGACATCCAGGCTAACCTGAAACTCAGTGAACAGCCTCGTTTAGTGGGGACATCTGGCACTATTGAGACCCTAGCCAAGATGCACGCCTATGAGAATCTGGGTATGTTACCTAATCCCCTAACAGGGTATGAGCTCAGTCGTGAAGATTTGGAAAAAATGCTCAAGCGCTTAGCTGCTATGAGTTTGGCTGAACGCTCAACCCTGCCAGAGATGTCCGAGAGGCGTTCAGAAATTATTGTTGCTGGGGCAATTATTTTATTAGAAGCTATGAAGCTTCTGGGAATGGAGTCGCTCATAATTTGTGGACGATCACTCCGGGAAGGCTTAATCGTTGACTGGATGCTCACCCATGGCTTGATTGAAGACCGACTACGCTACCAAGATGAGGTCAGGGAAAGGAGTGTGCTCGCAGTTGCTGGGAAATATCAGGTCAACTTGGACTATAGTCAGCGGGTGGCTGACTTTGCCCTAAGCTTATTTGACCAAACCCAAGGAAAACTGCACAATTGGGGAACACAGGCACGGGAATTACTTTGGGCAGCAGCAACTTTACACAACTGTGGGGTGTATATTAGTCATTCAGCCCACCACAAGCATTCTTATTACTTAATTCGCAATGCTGAACTGTTGGGCTTTCTGGAGCCAGAAATTGAAATCATTGCTAATCTGGCTCGTTACCATCGCAAGAGTGCTCCCAAGAAAAAGCATGAGAATTACAATAATCTGGCCAATCAAGAGCATCGGCTGTTGGTGAGTCAGCTTAGTGCTTTGTTACGGTTAGCTATTGCTTTAGACCGTAGACATATTGGTGCAATTCGGCAAGTTAAGTCGGATTATCGCTCCGATGATAAAGCACTTCATCTATATCTAGTGCCAGCTTTTGCTAATGATGATTGTGCTTTGGAACTGTGGAATTTGGACTATAAAAAATCGGTATTTGAAGAGGAATTTGGAGTTAAAGTGGTGGCGAGTTTGGCATCCAAGAGTAGCCTGGCCGCTTATTAAGGCTAAGTAGTCGGGAGGTAAGCTATCAGATATCAGGTATCAGATATCAGGTATCAGCTATTGAGAGCTGATCAATAAGGTAAGCATATGCGCTACGCGCATATGCTTACAAGGCTATATAGCAACCGCAGTATAGTTTAGGACATAGTATTTTGGTTTAAAGGGAGCAGGTAGCAGGGAAAATAAATATGTCTTAGAGCTAATTTCTCAAGTAAATATTAATAAGCCTGAAAGCCTTGCTATCATTGTATTTTTGGTATTAAATAGTTCAATTTTTCTAGCGCACGTGCAAGCCTTATTATACAATAATAACAGCGATTTTAAAATCAGATATTAAGCTTTACTTCGACTGCTATAATACAAATTTATAGACAACCTATGTAATCACTAAATCCAATCTAACTGTGTCCAAAAACTCCTGCACTCGCATTCTTGATTGCTTGTATATCAGCACCTATAAAAATACCTTACCAATGCGTGTTGACATCTGGAGCCAACTAAAATTGTCAACAGATCGCTTGCAATCTCTTGACGCCTGTGGCCAGGATATCTCAACCTTAAAGGAAAAAATTGCAGCTGGGTTCAAAATTCTCGAACCCCTCGAGCTCTACTGGAAATTTCCAGGGATAAATGCATTTCGACGATTGCAGCAGCACTTTGAGCGCCAGGAATATTCTCGACTTTCCTGGGAAGTGACTCAAATTATACGTTTGATGTCTAGCCGTGCTGAACTGTATGCCCAAGCATACATGGATCAGATTTTTGCAAGCGAACAGAAAGATGGACAGCAAATTATATCGGTTGATAATTACAATAAAAACTCTAATCAACTCGATTTTACCGTCTTATTTGTCGAAGACGACATAACACCGGAAAAAGAAAAAGAATTACGGCACAAACTGGCAGAAATTGCCTCGAAAACAGACAAATTTATTTATCAGCTCATTGTCGTTTCTAACTTTGAGGATGCCCTAACAGCTTTGATGTTGAATCACAGCATTCAATGCTGTGTTATCGGCTACGACTTTCCCCTGCGCTCAAACACCCCTTTGTCACTGCTCGAAGAATACATGAGTGGGTTAGAACAAGCTGAATTAGCTGGGGAATATTACCAACCGAGAGGTCTTACTTTAGGTGCGATTATACATAAGTTACGTCCAGAGTTGGATTTATACTTGTTGAGCGATGTATCCGTGGTTGATGTGGATGCTGATACGAATCAGAATTTCCGCCGCGTTTTCTACAATCAAGAAGACTATCTTGAAGTACACTTAAGTATTATTCAAGGCATCCAAAAACGTTACGAAACCCCTTTCTTCGATGCCTTAAGAAATTACAGCCAAGAACCCACAGGGGTATTTCATGCCATGCCCATTTCCCGGGGAAATTCCATCTTTAAGTCTGATTGGATTCAGGACATGGGAGAGTTCTATGGTCAAAATCTCTTTTTAGCAGAAACTTCAGCAACCAGTGGAGGATTAGACTCATTATTGCACCCGACTGGTACCCTTAAACAGGCTCAGAGTTTAGCAGCGAAAAGCTTTGGTTCCAGGCAAACTTTTTTTGTGACGAATGGGACTTCAACTGCCAATAAAATTGTTATGCAAGCAATTGTAACCCCAGGTGATATTGTCTTGGTTGACCAGAATTGCCACAAATCTCACCATTACGGCATCGTCTTAGTAGGTGCTCAACCCCTTTACCTCAATGCCTATTCCCTCAAAGAATATAGTATCTATGGTGCTGTCCCTTTAAAAGAAATCAAGCAACAATTGCTCAAGTTCAAGCGGGAGGGGGAATTGGAGCAGGTGAAGATGCTGTTACTCACAAACTGTACCTTTGATGGTATTGTTTACAACGTTAAGGGAGTCATGGAAGAAATACTGGCAATCAAGCCAGATATGGTTTTCCTCTGGGATGAAGCCTGGTTTGCCTTTGCTCGTTGCACCTCAACCTATCGAGAACGTACAGCAATGCAAGCAGCCACAGAACTTCATACTCGCTATCACAGTCCCCAATACCGAAAGGAGTATGCAGCCTTTAAGGAACAATTTGATCGGCTTGACCCACAGGATGATGACACCTGGCTGAACCAGCACCTCTTACCCGATCCAGATCAAGTCAAGATTCGGGTGTACTCAACCCAATCAACACATAAATCTCTGTCTGGGCTACGTCAATCATCCATGATTCACATCTGGGACGAGGAGTTCAACCGTAGGTCGGAAATTGATTTTCTAGAGGCTTACATGACCCACACCACCACGTCCCCCAATTACCAAATTCTGGCTTCTCTGGATTTAGCGCGGCGACAAGTTGATTTGGAAGGCTTCAAATTGGTTCATTCCCAGATTGATATGGCAATGGTAGTGCGGGAGAAGGTTAACACTCATCCATTGCTAGGAAAATACTTCAAGATACTTACTCCTGAAGAGTTGATTCCCGAAACCTATCGCCCATCAGGTCTGAAACGTTACCAAACTCAGGAAGATCCAGAAGCAGAGTTCCAGCGTATCGAGCAAGCCTGGGAGGATGATGAATTTGTTCTCGACCCCACGCGGCTGACTTTGTACATTGGCAAGACAGGAATCGATGGCTATACTTTCCAAAATTCTGTACTGATGGAACAGTTTAATATTCAGGTTAACAAGGTTTCCCTCAATACGGTTTTATTAATGACTAATATCGGGACCACCTGGGGTTCCGTAACATATTTGCTTGATTGTCTGCATAAAATTGCTGAGGGGTTGGAGCAGGAATTGCGCCAAGACAATCAAGTGGAAATCAAATTATTTGAAAACAAGCTGCAACAGCTAACACTGAATTTGCCTTCTTTGCCTCATTTCAGCGAGTTTTACTCCGGCTTTCGTTCTCACCTGGCAACTGGACAAGGGGAGCTGCGGAGAGCCTACTTCCTGGGTTTGGACGAAGAAAAAATAGAATACCTCAAGCTAGACAATGAAATAGATGAGATAATGGCGTCTGGGCGAGAACTGGTTTCATCTACATTCATTATTCCTACCCCACCGGGTTGCCCCATTTTAGTTCCTGGTCAAGTTGTAACTCGGGCGATAGTCTTTCTAATGAAAGAGCTTGCTCCTGATGCCATTCACGGTTATCGACCTGACTTTGGATTGCCCGTGTTTACTCAAGATATTTTGGACAGTATCAATCAGACTACAGGATCTCCAATGACTAAAACAACAGCCTTCACTCATTTAGCTATAGCTGTTACCAACCTTAATGCCAGTATTTCTTTCTACGCCAAGTACGGTCAGATGTCAGTGGTGCGCTTGCGCGTAGAACCAGGTACAGTTTGGATGTCCGATAACATTAGACCCTTTGCCCTAGCTCTACTTGAGGAAGAAGAGGCCAAGCCAATCTTGCCCCCGAGTCATATTGGTATTGCTTGTGTCAGTTCTGAACAAGTGGATCAGCTCTGCAAACTTGCTCGCAAAGAGGGTTGTTTACTTGAAGGACCGAAGGATTATGGTCCTCCAACTGGTTACGCAGCCTACCTCAGGGATCCTGATGGACACCATGTAGAAATTTCCTACGGTCAAGAGGCAGCTTTTGACATCCTCCCACCGCTAAATCAAAGATTATAGCGGGGGATTCCTAAACCTCACGATTTAGGTTTTCTGCTTCTTAGCAACAGCCTCAACCCTCAGGTGCGACCCGTGGCGAATTTAATTCGCCTACGGAAAGCGCACCTAAAGGGGTTTTATGGTCTTACGTTCGCTCCACAGACTATCCCCACAAGCCCTGCGGTTCTCATGTGTCGAATTTTTACAAAGTATTGATATACTTTTGATTCAAGGCTTGGACTTCCATTGCCCCATCCTCTTTTCCCGGTCTACCGATTTGGCTGCGCCGCCAGATTACTGGACTTCGCTCGTATAGGCTGTCTGAATCCAATCGGCAAAGCCGACGCTACGCGAACGTCTCGGGTGGGTCGTTGACCATCTTTATTCTAGCTAGTCTCATTGATATCGTCAACGGACGCAATTCCTGAGGGTCAGAAGTTACCCCAGCGAGCAATCCCTCGCTGGGGCAGCCTTTATGGTTGGTCGGCTATGGGTAAAAGGGTTAAAACTTTATGATTAGCGTGATTTGCGCGGTCTTGGGGGTTTCCCCCATGAGCGACTGCATGGCTGACAAGGCTGCCTTATTTTAAGGTTTCGTCTCCGGGCTGTGTGCGGAACCTGCGTCCGCACAATAGGCGCCCCGTCTCCCGCTAACCCTACGGGTATAACGGGAGAGGAATTGCTCTTAAGGATCAGTCTAGATATACTCCCTATACTGAGCTAGCTTAAGTAGCCACTTACAAAGGTTATTCCATCTTACCTTGAATCTAACTGCTAATAGCTGAAGGATCACAAAAAGATTGACAGGTTAAGTCTTACAGTATAAAGTTTCCTGTCAATTTTTATCAATTTTACTTACACGATTTTGGCGTTACCGAATCGTTATCCAGAACAATCTGCTGATAAAACCCGCAATTTATCGGCTAACTGTTATCAATCTACCAATGCCGAAAAGGTCTTTGAATTAGCTTCCCTTCCTAAACTATTAGGATAATTTCCGTACAGAACAGATATAAATAATAGATAATTTCAATCTCAACCATATCCCCCATACCTCAGGGGAATTTTAACGAATTTGATTACGATTCTACTTAGTCATTCAGGTTTTGGTAGCGGGCGCAGGCGTAGAGGTCAAATAATGCTCCAACTAGGCTACAGGTAAAAGCAATCACTAATACTCCCTGAATTGGGGATCCATTACCAAAAATAGTCAAAAATTTCAATAGCTCAGTTGTGGCAGTAAGACCAAACCCTGTCAAGCCCGGAATGTATCCTATTATACCAAATACTGCCAGTAAACCAACAACTAGTGCCACTGGAGCCATAAAGCTCAGAAGGATTGTTATTACCAAAGAACGGAGAAAGTTTGGCAAAATGCTCATAAAATTTAACCGCATAAGCAGGTGACTTGAAAGCCAGAGCCAAAGTATGACTTGGCACTTTCTACCTTAGGCGAAATCCCTGTCGATATCCGAAAATGTCAAAAATCTTAAATTTTCATTAAAAATCTTGGTAAAGGTCTGTGAATCTGGATCATAAAGCCGGGTTGTTGGTGAGTTCTTAAGGGCTACCGGTAGTCGGTTAAATTGATCCGCCTCAAGCTACCTGGCTTGATATATCAGTGATTTCGGCTCAGTGGCAGGGCAGTTGCAACCCCTTTGGGGAACCTACTCAATTCCTGAGAAGCTGTGGATCAAAAGTTATCATTCCTGTTAAGATTCTTCTTTGATTGCGGATAGGTGAACTTGTCCCACCTACGTTCAGTGGTGGGATGATCTACTACGTAACTCCCTGTCTTAATAACAAAGCACTAATGACTAACGGCGATCGCATCAGTTACCAATTCCCAGACAACTTCTTATGGGGAGTAGCCACCTCTGCCTATCAGATTGAAGGAGCAGTAAGTGAAGGAGGACGCAAACCTAGTGTGTGGGATACCTTCAGTGCTACCCCTGGAAAAGTACTTAACGGTGATACCGGTACGGTTGCTTGTGACCACTACCATCGCTACGAACAAGATATAGAGCTGATGGTAAAACTCGGGATCAAGGATTATCGCTTTAGCATTGCTTGGCCTCGGATTATTCCTGACGGGGTTGGAAAAGTCAATCAGGAAGGAGTTGATTTCTATAAGCGTTTGGTGGATTGCTTGTTAGATCATGGCATTACTCCCCATGCCACTCTATTTCATTGGGACTCTCCCCAAGCCCTAGAAGACAAATACAAGTCTTGGCTTTCTCGCCAGATGGCCTTTGACTTTGCGGATTATGTTACCGCTGTGGTCACTCAATTAGGCGATCGCATTACTAATTGGATGACCATTAACGAAATCATGTGTTTTACTCACTTAGCCTATGGGTTTGACCACGACCCGATCCATGCTCCTGGTAGGCGTGTTAACTCCATAAAACAGATATGGCAGACCTCTCATCATGCCCTTTTAGCTCATGGTTTGGGCTGTCAAGCAATCCGTAGTGCTTCCCGGGTTCCCTGTTCTATAGCCTTAGTGGATAACTTGTCAGTGACGGTGCCAATCAATGAGTCACCCATCAATGTGGCAGCAGCAAAAAAGGCATTCCCTTTATGTGGGCCAAATGGCGGTATCATTATCCCTGCTCTGACTGGTACTTATAGTCCTGAATTACTGGAAGTGTTAGGAGACAATGCCCCAGACATCGGACCATGTGACCTACAAATCATTCATCAGCCTCTGGATCAGATTGGTCTTAATATTTACACTGGTAACTATGTCCGGGCTGCTGACAATCCACAGGGCTACGAGTTCCTTGGTCTGCCCAAAGGCTACCCTCGCATGGATATGCCTTGGCTGAATATCCTACCAGATTCCCTTTATTGGGGCATTCGTCACGTCAGTGAAACCCTGGGGCGTTCAGATTTGCCGATGTTTATCACTGAGAATGGCTGTGCGGCACAGGATGAATTGAATGGTAGGGGTGAGGTGATTGATACGGACAGGATTATGTACTTCCGAGAGTACCTCAAAGCAGCCCATCGCGCTGTTAGTGAAGGGTATCCTCTTAATGGTTATTTCCTCTGGAGTATGATGGATAACTTCGAGTGGTCTTGGGGATATGATCGGCGCTTTGGGATTACTTATGTTGATTACCCAACCCAACAGCGTATTCCTAAAGCTAGTTTTGAATGGTATTCCCAGTGCATTGAAAATAATCGGGTAGTTTGATAATTAATCGGAAAAACCCGATACAACCCTATCGGTATAGTGTTCATCCGTTAGTGTAACCCTAGGGAGAGGGTAATGAGCTCAGGGGGTAACAACAAGGCTAAAAACTAAACAGGGTGTGGGGTGTGGGGGGTAGGGTGTGGGAAAAATAAAAGCGATGCTAATGGTGCGACCCGTGGCGAATTTAATTCGCCTAGCGTGATTTGCGCGGTCTTGGGAAGGCAGCGCCGCCAAAGGGGGTCCCCCCCATGAGCGACTGCCGTGGTTTCCCCCACTCGCGCTTTGCATGGCTGACAGGGAATTTGGAGTGAGCCGGTGGGATAACAATCGATCCGAGACCTGATTTAACCGTCCCGTCGCAACTCCGCCAGCTCAAAATCTTCCCCTACACCCATCACCCCACACCCCACACCCCGTAAAGCTTTTAAGGCTGTTTGTCACCCCGTCAGG
>WTKN01000430.1 GCA_011524395.1 Moorena sp. SS36440bin_2 | reverse complement strand
ATTACTTGATTTTCAGTCTATCAAGTTTTCGGATAATAGTGGGATAGGTTCATGGGCTGCAGAGGATCAATTTGAACAGCGCTTACCCTGGCATCGACTGGAGACCTGCACTGTGGTGTCGAAACCCCATGATCAGAAACGGGGCAAGCCCAAAGCTCGAACCTAACTCAACGACATCACCTATCACGTTCAAGACCACGGCAGTAGCTCATGGCGGAAAACCTCAAGACCCCTTAGGTGCGACCCGTGGCGAATTAAATTCGCCACGGGTCGCACCTCTGCATCGCTTTAGAAATTTTATCTAGAAAATCTTGCCTTTTTTATTCATTATTTTATCCATAGCCGTAAGTTTTTTTTCGTAAATATTTTTTTTAGCTTTATTTATAGTGATATTAATAATTGATTTTGCCACGTCTTGGGCATTTTATTTTGAGTTAATTAACCTGATATTAGATAAGTCAAAAAATAATAAAAATTAATAAATTTAGGTTTTTATCTATTTTTATAACCCTCGTTTTGCCTATAATTTCTTTTTTACTTTCTCTTTTTTAAGCAAATAATTGTATTTCGGGTAATTTTCAAGAGACAACTAGCTTGAGTTTTTCCCATGCCATCGTCAATAGCACTCATGACTTTTGTTCTTAAATCCTAACTGTCAGAATGTATTAATTTAGTCACTAATTAATAAATATTGACTTTATGACTAGTATGTCCTATGCTTTCCTTCGACTGCTATAGGACGGAAAAATTTGAGGGTAAACGAGTGCTCGACAAGGTCAAACAGATCGGCAAAGCGGTCTCGCGGTTGTATCTGATTTTGGGTTGATGGAGGCAATAGTTGTGAGCCTTTCATCATGTGGGTCATGGATTTCTGCGATTGGATGGTACAATTCGTACTTCGACCCCAACAGACCAAAGGCTTCGTACTGCTTAAAAAGCGTTGGGTAGTCGAGCGCACTTTTGGTTGGCTAATGGGATGCCGTCGATATGGTCACAGACTTATGAGTTATTGGCTCAAACATCAGAGACATTCATTTATCTGGCTATGATTACGGATCATGGATCGCCGCTTGGCCTAAGATTTGACCTCTGATCACTTTTCAAACATCCTCTTAGTTCAATCAGTAATATTCTTGATGCGGCAATTTCAATTTATATATGAAACAAAAACTGACCTGGTGGCAAATAGCGAAACAAGGGCTGACTTATCTTTTCATGTTAGGTCTGAGTACTCTTCCCTCAGAGGCAGTCGCTGAGACTTTTCGTCTCAGGGAAGCAACAATCGCAGAGATAACCCGTGCTTTTGAGAAGAATGCACTCACTTCCGAACAGTTAGTGCAACTTTATCTCAATCGTATTAAAGCCTATGACGATCAGGGTCCGAAAATTAATGGCCTAATTTCTATCAATAACAATGCCCTTAAAGAAGCAAGGGCGTTAGACCAAGAACGCCAGCAGAAAGGACCACGAAGTCCTTTACATGGCATCCCCATCATTCTGAAAGATAACTATGACACTACCGATTTACCCACAACAGGAGGATCGGTGCTGCTGGAAGGTTCCTTACCCCCCGATGATGCTTTTACTGTTAAGAAGTTGCGAGAGGCAGGAGCCATTATTCTTGGTAAAGCAAACATGAGTGAATTTGCTGAATCCTATGGTAGGCTAGGATACAGTTCCCTTGGGGGACTGACACGCAATCCCTACAAATTAACTCGTGATCCTTCGGGTTCGAGTGGAGGCAGTGGGGCTGTAATTGCGGCAAATTTTGCTGTTTTAGCCACCGGAAGCGATACTTCAGGCTCAATTCGTGGCCCTGCAGCAGTAGCAGGTCTTGTCGGTATCAAACCTACTCAGGGACTGGTTAGTCGGGATGGTATTATCCCCCTAACCCTCTCCTTTGATAGTGCCGGCCCCATGGCTCGAACCGTGACAGATGCAGCGATCGCTTTGGGTGTAATGGCAGGGGTTGATTCCAATGATTACCGTACCTTGGAAAGTGAAGGGAAAACATATAAGGACTACACCCAGTTTCTCAATAAACAAGCCCTAAAAGGGGCAAGAATTGGGGTGGCGATTGATTTTCGCGGTGGGAACCCTGAGGTAGATGCTGCAACTGATGCAGCAGTTGCTAAGCTGAGGGAATTAGGTGCAACAGTTGAGTCGGTAGATTTCTCTCCCAAATTGGAAAACCTCTGGCCTTTCATGGAAGAGGTAACAGAGGCTGAGTTTGAACCCCAGATCGATAGTTACCTCAAAAACCTCCAGCTTCCATTCCCTGACACCCTAAGGGAAATGTATTCGATGAGCTTATCTAACCCATTAGTCAATTCAGAACAGGCTCTCAATCCCGGTCGCGTCGGAGGGTTTGGAGAATCTCTAAAGCATCCAGAACTGGCTGATCCCGAATATCTTTATATTCTCCATTTCGAGTTTCCTAGGGTTCGGCAGGAAATTTTATCGATTATGAGTGCCCAAAATCTCGACGCGATTATTTGGCCCACCATGACTTGTCCAGCCGGTCCGCTCTATAATGTCGAGGATCCAACCTATCAATGTGCCTCAAGTGACCCCTACATACCAGGGTACTTAGCCAATGTTTCTGGTTTTCCCGGCATTTCCGTGGCAATGGGCTTTACTGAGCAGGGATTACCCCTAGGACTAACTTTCTTTGGTAAGCCTTACAGTGAGCCTACCTTACTGGGATTCGCTTATGCTTACGAACAGGCAACCCAGTTTCGGCGACCTCCAACAACCACTCCTGCTTTGCCCGGTGAAAATTTTGACTATTAGTGGGTAACTCAGATTTTTTGATATCTAGACAAGTACAGACCAAATCAAAACTAACTGAGTATCAAGGTACTACTAGTGCTGCTAAGCGAGGGAATCGGAACTATTTTAGATGACCTGATTCAGCAATCTAGAAATAACTAATAAATCAATAGAAATCATTAACAAACCTCTACTAGTTATTGTAGGGGTTTTTCTAATTTCGTCTACAACCTGCGGAATGTGGGTTTAAGCATTCAGCCACAAGAACTAAGATTTGCTTGGGATTTTAGGAATTACTAGGAAAACTCCGACAATCAAAACTTTAATTAGTAGTGGGGCAAAAACAAAGCTTAGCAACAGGCAAATTATCACAATTAATAATGATGCCACTTTCAATATTTCTTCTGTAGTGTTAACAGAAAGGTAAGTAGCTACTGCAGCAATCACCAAACTGATTAGTAAGGGCATATACTCTCGATTGAGTCACTAAATACTAATCAGGGTTAACCCTTAACTTTTATGGCTGAGATGGGCGTTTTGTAACAAAAGTTAACTTAAGTTAACTTACAGGAGTTTTGGCGTTGCTTAAACTACAGGTGATAGGGCACACTATGATCAGGAATAGCTTAAGAATTAAAAACAGTCTGGGTTTCTCTAGCAAGTCATGAGCCCACAAAACTAAGCCAAAAAAACTAAAAATTAGCAATAAACCATCCTAAGCACGGGAAAACTAAAGGGTAGAACTACTAGATACCTGTACGTAAGCGATGAACTTTAGCTTTAACTTTTTTGATCTGTTCTGGATTTTTCTGATCATCTCCTCGTTGCAACCCTTGTGGCAACGTCGCCAGATGCAATATAGACGTTTTAGAGCTTTGCAAGAATTCGAGGAGAACCGCAAAAGTCGGTTAATTTTACTGATTCACCGACAAGAGTCTATTAGCTTGTTTGGCATCCCTGTGTCCCGCTACATATCTATTGAAGATTCTGAACAAGTGCTCAGGGCAATCCGTCTAACTCCACCAGATGTCCCTATTGATCTCATTTTACATACTCCTGGGGGATTGGTGCTGGCTACAGAACAAATTGCTAGAGCTTTAATTCGTCATCCTTCTAAAGTTACTGTCTTTGTACCTCACTATGCCATGAGTGGTGGTACTATGTTAGCCCTAGCCTCTGATGAAATTGTGATGGATGCCAATGCTGTCCTTGGACCAGTTGACCCTCAATTAGGGAATACTGCTGCTGCTAGCATTCTCAGAGTTGTGGAGCAAAAGCCCCTTGAGAGTATTGAGGACCAAACCTTGATGATGGCTGATTTGGCAGCCAAAGCTATGAAGCAGGTGCAGCGTTTCGTGCGAACGCTACTGTTAGACGATATCCCTAAGCAGAAGATTGACCCAGAACACATCGATAGAATTATTGACTTTCTTACCACTGGTCAAATCACCCATGACTGTCCGATTACTGTCGAGGAAGCCTCTGAACTAGGTTTACCTGTCACGGTTGGTCTACCTAAAGCTATCTATAAACTAATGGATTTGTACCCTCAACCTCAAGGTGGACGTCCATCGGTACAGTATATTCCTCTACCGTACAAACCTACTCCTACGTTACCGGATAACACCAGCAGATCGTTATCCGACAAGTAGTTTTTCATAATGCTGGAATGATGAGATAATCGGGTGAAGTGGAGATAATCAATGGCTCCACTGAGGGCTTAGTACGTAAGTTACAGTACTCTTACTGGAGCTAAAAACCTTAGGGAAGCCCTACCATACGATTAAACCATCTGAAGAAGGAGAATTTAGGATAAATCTGGCAGGGCATACATCAACTTATTTCAGCATATCCCAATTTGGGGTTTTTGTGTCTTTTTTAGATGGCAATTATTAATTAGGTAAGCTAAAGCGCTACTTGAGGTGCGTGCGCGTTCAGTTATCAGCTATCAGCTATCAGTTATCAGTTATCAGCTATCAGCTATCAGCCATTAGCCGTAGGCCAAGCTACGGGAACGAGACAGCTTGTCAATAAAATAAGCTGAGTGCTGAGTGCTGAGTGCTGAATACTTACTTAATTGGTAATTTGCTCAATATAAACTTTCCCACTCCTAACCGAATTATAAGATAATACAATTGAGGTATGCGTTTGTCTCTGAGCCTTGATTCAATCTGAAACCTTAGAACTACTGGAATGGTCCCGCCTGTGCCAACACCTGGCAACGTTTGCGGCTACTAAGCTGGGAGCCTTTGCGGCTTGTTATCTCCACCCCCCAGCAACTCAACCGGAAAGCCTAGACCTGCTAGCTCAGACTAAAGAAGCCTATCAACTGGAAACGAGTTTAGACACAGGACTAACTTTTGACGGCATCCAAGATATTGGTGAATCTCTGGATCGCTCAGAGCTCCAAGGCATTTTGTCTGGTGAGGAACTATTAGCGATCGCAACAACCTTAGCTGGTGTGAGGCGTCTACGACGGTTTATTGAGGACCAAGAAGATGTACCAATTCTGAAGGAACTGGTGGCTGACAGCCGCACTTACCCAGAACTTGAACAAGAAATTCACCGTTGTATCGATGACCGAGGCGATGTAGCTGACCGGGCAACCCCGAAGCTGGCAGGGATTCGGACTCAGATGAAATCATTACGAGACCGAATTTATGAAATCCTCCAGGGGATTGTCCAGCGTAAAGGGGGGGCATTACAGCAACAGTTAATTACTCAACGGGGTGATCGGTTTGTACTCCCGGTTAAAGCTCCCCAGAAAGATTCTATTCCTGGTATTGTTCACGATACCTCTAGTACCGGTGCTACCCTATACGTGGAACCGAAGGCTATTGTTAGCTTAGGCAATCAACTTCGGACCCGGCGGCGGCAAGAACAAGTGGAATCGGAAGCAGTACGTCGTGCCTTGACTGAACAAGTAGCAGCAGTTAAGCCAGACTTGGAAAGGTTGCTGGTTGTAGCAACTACCCTAGATTTAGCTACCGCTAAGGCCAGGTATAGTCTGTGGTTAGAAGCCAATCCCCCCAGATTTATTGACCGCAATCAGAATGAAAGCATTACTCTGCGGCAACTGCGCCATCCTCTACTGGTGTGGCAACAAAAACATGAACAAGGAACATCAGTGGTTCCGATTGATGTCCAGATTCAGTCCTACATTCGGGTAGTTGCTATTACCGGTCCGAATACTGGCGGTAAAACTGTTACGCTGAAAACCTTTGGTTTAGCGGCACTGATGGCAAAAGCTGGTTTATTTGTGCCAGCAAGGGAACCAGTAGAACTACCTTGGTTTGATCAAATTCTGGCAGATATTGGGGATGAGCAGTCTATAGAACAGAGTTTATCCACTTTCTCGGGTCACATTCGCCGAATTAGTCGGATTATTGAGGCGATAACTACCTCAGAAGAAGAGTTACAGGTAGGCAGGGAGTTGCAAGTTGGCAGGTTGAAGGTTGTTCGCGAACAACCGGCTAACATTCAACCGGCCAACATTCAACCGGCCAACCTTAAACAACCTTCAACTCCTAATTCGTCACTCGTACTATTAGATGAAGTAGGAGCAGGGACTGACCCGGCAGAAGGTAGTGCATTAGCGATCGCATTACTGAAATACCTGGCAAACACAACACAATTAACCATTGCGACTACCCATTATGGGGAACTCAAAGCACTAAAATATCAAGACGAGCGGTTTGAGAATTCCTCGGTGGAGTTTGATGACCAAACCCTGTCACCCACTTACCGTTTATTGTGGGGTATTCCTGGTCGCTCCAATGCTTTGAGTATTGCTAGGCGCTTAGGGTTAAACCCATCGGTGGTGGATCAGGCTCAAACCCTTTTGGGGGGAGCTTCGGAAGATGTTAATGAGGTAATTGCCGGTTTAGAAGCTCAACGGCGCACTCAGGAAACTAAAGCCCAAGAGGCTAATCAGTTATTGCAACAAGCTGAATCTCTCCATCAGGAACTTTCTGAACGGGCAAAACTTTTGCAGGAGCGGGAACGGGAATTGAAGCTTTCTCAGGAACGGTCTGTACAAGATGCGATCGCACAAGCTAAGAAAGAAATTGCCCAAGTGATTCGCCAGTTGCAGCAAGGCTCCCAAACTGCTCAAAATGCCCAAAAAGCCACAAACGCTCTTAAGGAAATTGCCCAGCGTCAAATCCCAGCCGCACCGCCTCCTAAACCAAAACCAGGATTCCGTCCCAAAGTAGGCGATCGCATTCGCATTCCCCGATTGAATCAGACAGCCGAGATCCTCAGTGCCGCAGATAATGGGGAGCTAACGGTACGCTTTGGCTTAATGAAAATGACCGTTGCTCTAACAGATGTGGAATCCTTGGATGGACAAAAGCCCGAAAATGTGCTAAAAACACCATCAAAACCAGCTCCAGCCCCAACCCCAGTCTCGCGGCCAGCTACGGCTGTGCGCACCTCGAAAAATACCATTGATATTCGAGGAAGTCGGGTAGCTAATGCAGAGATTGACATCGACCAAGCAATATCTAAGGCGATAGACTTTGGAGTACTCTGGATTATTCATGGCAAAGGAACTGGTCGATTAAGACAAGGTGTCCACGCTTTCTTGGAACAGCACCCTCTCGTGGAGCGTTTTAAGCTAGCCGAACAATCTGAGGGTGGGACTGGTGTTACCGTTGCTTACCTTAAATAAAGTCACAGGTTAGCGGGTTAACAGGTTAGCTGGTTAGCTGGTTAGCTGGTTAGCTGGTTAACAGGTTAGAATGCATTTTTGAACATTCAACCAGACAACCAGACAACCTTCAACCTTCTAACTTTAAACCAAAGCTTTAACAGCAGGAAACATACCTTAATCTTTGGTAGTCCTGTTTCCAAAGCTGTAACAGCGACGGGTAAACCGGATTGGCTTTAGTGACAGCTCCGACACTGAACCTGTAAGGTCAGTGTCAGCAACAAGCGCCAATCCGGCTATTGCTTAGGAGGCGCTGGACTTTAAGAACGGACTGCCCTCTCTTGATGCAGTCGCTCATGGGGGAAACCCCCGCGTGAAGGCGCTGCATCGCTGCCGCTCTGTTTTCCTGGTCTTTCTTTTAAGACTGTTGTGCTGACTTGCCCAGCATTTAAGGCCTTTGGCCACGCTTTCGCCGTAGGCGACGCTGCGCGAACGCGAACGGCTTTGTTTATCAGTACATTATATTATAGCAATTCCATGCATACCCTGTGGAAAATTCATCCCACACTTATCCTGCATATTAAGTAAGATGTGGGGCTTCTTTTGCCGTAAGCTAAAATAAAATTATGGTTTCCACTGTCAAGATGCCAAAATCACCTGCTGCTTGGGAGGATTTGCCTCTGAGTCAAGCCGCAGACTCAATCGATCTCGATAATATCAAAACCCAGCTAGATTTAGTCTTGCTTAGCCTAGAAGCTCTAGCAGCTATTGGTTCAGAGGAGATGCTGCAAGCTGCTGCTGAATTAAATTTAGAGTCAATGATCACAGACCGAGTAGCATTGTGGCGTCTGCGTCAGTCCAATCCCCTGCGAAAAAGTTCAGGAGGCCGGAAAAAGCTGGATGTGGAGGAAGCGCGATCGCTAGTTTTAATCATCTGTCACTTGGCTAAAAACCATCAAGAATTAATCCGTCGTGCGGTGGCTTTACTCGAACAAATGACACAACAAAACAGTGAACCTCATCGTGCTGCTTTATTGGGAGATTACTTAGATAACTTTAACAATACTTATCGAGAGCGGATGGCTCAAGAAGAAAATTTATCAACTGATAGCCTAAAGCAACTAGCTCTTAAACTATTAATCAATTTACTCTTCTATAGTGGCTCCAAAGGTCATCAGCGTTTATGGTTAGCCCTATTAGGTAAAGTCTCTTAAGAATTGCATCCAGGAAAATATAGCATTTTTATTTGAGATGTAAAATTAGGATTGATGGGAACGTCGTAACAGGGAACAGTAGAAAATATCGATGCAGCTCCGACCTGAGTGGGTTTCGCCCACTCGCTATTGAATTAAGACTATCCGATCGCGTAGCGTGGCCTACGGCCTTTGATTTTTTGGTGTTATGATCAATCAGCATTGGGTTTTATGATCTATTTGTAGATGCTATAAAAATCAAAAATTAACGATTAACAATTAACAATTCACAATTAACAATTCACAATTAACCAATGACTAATAAATAATCACCAATGACTAACATAGTCCTGCGACGTTACACTCCTCCTACCTGTACCCTATCAATTTGGGCAAACCGCTCACCCTTATCCCGCTGGGTGGGGCAATCTGTGGTGAAGAAGTTGCGGTTTGAGTTGCGTTTTGATGACCCCCGCAAGCCAGAAGAACAACAGGTAACCTTACGAGGCAACGCAGAAGATTTAGATGTGTTGTATGAAGCGGTAGATGGCTATGTTCAGCACTTCCTTGAGCCATCCCCAAACCAACTGGTTGCCTCTGGAAACTCTAAGGCCGTAGGCCACGCTACGCGATCGCCTGAGGTTACTCCCTTAACTCTGCTAACTCTTCCAACCCCTCAGGAAGAAAATGCCACAACAGTTGCAACTCAGCAAATCCATGTGCAATCGAAAGGGTTACTGAGCCATAGCCTGTTTCTGGGTAAGCTGGCTAATGAAGAATCTGGGTCAGTGGTTGATTTAAGTGCTACACAGCTGTTTGATCTAGCCACCGCTTTGGATGAATATGCGGCTGAAGTAGTATCCCTACCAAAACTCAATCAGCCCAGTTGGAAACCAGAATCATCCGCTTGGATGCGTACAGCAGCATCGATGCTGTTGGCAGTGGGTGTAACAGCAGCAGTGATTAAGTTGCTTGAGAAACCTCAGCCTGTTGAGCAAGCGAAAACACTAACAACAGCACAATCACAAACAAAAGCATTAGAGTCCAGCAAGATTGGGAAAAACCGAGCTATCTCCCAGGTACCCCCAGCACCGAGCACTCCCATCCCAACTCCGTCGGTACCACCACGTTTATCCCCAGGAACCAAGTTACCGCCACCGCCTCCCGTTAAGCCACCCTCTCTACCAGTACGCACTCCACCACCGCCTCCCGTTAAGCCACCCTCTCTACCAGTACGCACTGCTCCACCGCCTCCCGTTAAGCCACCCTCTCCACCAGTACGCACTCCGCCACCAATAGCCTCACCCCCGAATTCACGTCCGATTCTCACAATTGTTCCTCCTCCAGCTAGGATACCAGACTCTCCTAAACTGAGTGCTACTAGTTCTGCTACTAGTCCTGTAGCTAGTTCTGCTAGTCCTGCTGCTCCTGGGGCTAGTAATGGTGAGACACCTGTTTCTGAGGCTAGTAAAACTAATGTACCTGCTGCTGATGCCAATACCCAACCCAAACCAACTTCACCCAGTCCCATCGCTGTAGTACAAACTGTGTCAGAATTGCCAGTTATTAAACCAGCGCCCTCTCGTACTGAGGTGGCAATTCAGGATTCCCCAAGAGAAAGTCTATCTATCTCCACAGAAACAGTGGTAATCCCTGAGGCCGAGTCTTCGATTTCTTCTACTTCTACTTCTTCTAGGTCTTCTACTACTAATGTGGCGGTTCAAACCATCCCTGCTCCTCAACAGAATGTGTCCACTTTCTCTAGAGGTCCTTCTACCTCTAGAATTATCGATCAAGCTGTGCCTGGACTTAATGTACCGAGTAGCCCTGTTTCTGATTCGTTAAACTCATCCAAGCCTACTGTTACGAATCCGATATCTCAAAATACCCTGTTTGATAAGATTTCTCAGGTAGCAGAAGCTAGACGATATTTCCAGGAGCGCTGGCAACCTCCCGAAGGGCTACAAAAAACCTTGAACTATAGTTTGTGGTTAAATAATAATGGTACAATCCGACGTATAATACCCCTTGGGCAAGCAGCCAAAACCTATATAGATAACGCCCCCATACCTCTGCTCGGTGAAACTTTTGTGTCCCCTTTAGAAGGGGAAGGGATGCCAAAAATTCGCGTGCTGCTACACCCAGATGGTAAGGTACAAACTTTGTTGGAAGGGATGAATTGAGGTAATTAATAATAGGGGCTCTTGCTTACTACCTATTAGCTTAAATTCCTTCCTAGGATGTCCAAAACTATTGTTAGGCAATTTTGGACAATCTTTTTGCTTGTGCTCCCTAGCATTCCCAGGAAAATGTGGGATCCCCCGCTATTGACCTTTAGTTTAGGATGGGGAAGTTGAAAATCCAGGTATAACTATCTTGGCAGTTGTTTTAACTAACGGTTTGGCATAGTAAGTCGGGACAAACAAGTTAACTATACTCTATATCTAGTGTCTTTGGGTAAGCCTTGAGTTGGTCTTGCGCCCCTGACATTGGCTGTTAGGATCCTGTACCGTTCACAATTCGTTTTTATCTGGGTTCAAACTCAAAGGAATTTTGAAAGTGATGAAGAAACATAAAATCCAATTTCCACCTACAAATGTTCGAGAGCTTGGCCAAGATCAAGTCTATTTTTACCTTGTTAATGGAGAATCCAGGGAGAAGATCCGTCTACATGACTATGACCGGATCTTCGCAGTTCCTGAATTATACGAGCAGGTTGTATATGAGCGTCTAAAGTGCCAGTCTCCGTCAATTGTAGTGGATATCCTGGAGTCTGCTGTCTCTCAAGGGGACCAGAGCCTCAACGAGCTTCGGGTAATTGATCTTGGTGCAGGAAACGGGATAGTTGGTGAAAAGCTCAAACAACACGGAGTCTCACGGCTGATCGGAGTTGATATTATCCCCGAAGCCCAAGCTGCCACTGAGCGAGATCGTCCCGGAATCTACGATGAATTCTATGTGATGGATTTCTGCAATCTCAGTGATAAAGATCGTGATCAACTCAATTCTTGGTCACCTAACTGCCTGGTTTCAGTAGCAGCACTTGGGTTCGGTGACATACCAGCAAAGGCTTTTTTGGAAGCCTTCAATGTAATCAGCGAAAATGCCTGGGTTGCCTTTAATATCAAAGAAACCTTCCTTGATGCAAGTGATAATTCTGGATTTTCACAGCTCATTCGGAAACTAATTTTCTCGGAATTTTTGGATCTCTATCATCTGAAAAGGTATCGCCATCGGTTCTCCCTCGAAGGCGAAAAGCTCTATTACTTTGCCCTAGGGGGCAAAAAAAATTCTGATGTTCCGCTCTCCTTAATAGACTCACTTGAATAGTGATTCTGACAGGGAAACCTATCTAAAATTCGGCTAACCGGGAAGCTAATATGCAGACAAACCGGTTATTGCCCAATAAGTCGGATTGGGGGATTACAACCAAAGTAATCCTCCACAATCTTTACTATGCGCTCCGCCGCACGACCATCCCCAAAGGGATTAATGGCATTTGCCATCCCCTGATAAGCTACTGAATCACTCAATAACAAACTTGCCGCCCCCACCATCTGCTCTGGATCGGTTCCTACCAACTTACCAGTCCCAGCTGCGATCGCTTCCGGTCGTTCTGTCGTCTTACGCAATACCAGCACTGGCTTACCCAAACTCGGTGCTTCTTCCTGCAATCCGCCAGAATCAGTCATCACTAAATAACACCGTTGCATCGCTGCTACCAATTCCACATAATCCAGCGGTTCTGTTAAAAATACCCGCTCATGGTCACCTAACATTGCCCTTAGGGGTTCCCTGACCGTAGGATTACGATGGAGAGGTAACAATAAGGCTGTATCTGGGAACTTATCTAAAATCTGCAGGAACCCCTGGGCTATATCCTCCAGTGGTTTCCCCCAATTTTCCCGACGGTGTACTGTTGCTAAAATCGTCCGGTATCCTTCCCAATCTAAACCCGGAACCTCACACACTGGTTCCCCCTCAGCCACCATCAACAGGGCATCAATCACCGTATTCCCAGTTTTATGAATTGCGCCAGTCACCCCAGACCCCTGCAAATGCTCTACTGCTAGGGGAGTGGGGGCAAAATGTAATTGAGTAATCTGAGAAATCAGCCGTCGATTGGCCTCCTCTGGATAGGGATTAAACAAATCATTGGTGCGCAATCCCGCTTCCACATGACCCACTGGGATACGTTGGTAAAACGCTGCCAAGGCCGCAGCAAAGGCCGTAGTTGTATCCCCCTGCACAACTACTAACTGGGGCTGTAATTCCTGAAATAACTCCTCTAACCCCCGTAAACTCAAACAAGTAATATCCGTCAGAGTTTGCTTGGGCTGCATAATTTCTAGATCCCGATCCGCCCTCAGGTCAAACATCTGCATTACCTGGTCTACCATTTCCCGATGCTGACCCGTTAACACCACCTGAGTCTTAAATTTCCCAGAGCGTTGGAACTGAAGAATCACTGGAGCCAACTTAATTGCTTCCGGACGAGTCCCCAATGTGATACAAATTTGAATTGGATATTTGGTTGAACCCTGATCTAGGGTCTTGGGTGTAGGGTCTGGGGGAATTTCCAGGGGTTTCATAATTATAATATTTCTCAATTGGCTGAATTACTTTTGTTCTGGGTTGCGCGGGAATAGGGAATAGGGAATAGGGAATAGGGCTAAGAGTCACCGGTAGTGGGTAAACCCATCGCAGGAAGGGAGGGAGGGAAG
>WTKN01000297.1:64764-66610 GCA_011524395.1 Moorena sp. SS36440bin_2 | reverse complement strand
CAACCTTTCCCGGTATTGGTTTACCAGCAGTTGCCGCCAGCGGGATGATTACTGCCAATACCCTTGTACCGGTTTCAAAGCATTTGGAAATGCTGAAAACCATTGGATTGTGACCTAGATTGGTCAACTATCCTCAGCCGTCAGCCGTCAGCCGTCAGCCGTCAGCTAAAGGCTCACGCTGTGCCACAAAGCTGTGACTTCACTCAGCATTATTCCAATGCTTACCTGTTTGATTCAAAAGCTGAACGCGCACGCGTGCGCTAATCGCTGATAGCTGATAGCTGATAGCTTACCTATAATCAAGGATCACCAACTAACAAGAAAGCCGCCCAGAAGTAGGGATGGGTAAACTTTTGTTGTCTAAATTCTGACAATTCTGAAGATAAAGCAATTTTATTGCCAGAGCTATATAAGTAATCATTCTCGATCCGGACATTGCCTCGAATCATGGCCAACTGTGCCTGTCGCAAGGCTTCAGTTTTACTCGGTGTCTTTTTCAACTGACGGTAAAACTCAGTAGTCAGCCCCATAGCCCCTTGGTCATTGACAGACCAAAGGGTTGCTAGAGTGGAATCAACCCCTGCCTGAAAGGCTGATCCAGCAAAACCTAGCTCTGCTTCCCGATTGCCCAAAGCGGTTTGGCAAGCGCTGAGTACTAACAACTCTACCAATGGTTCAGAAAATAGATTTTCCACTTCATCAAGCCCCAGTTTTCTATCCCACATTTGAATGTAAGAATTCTCAGGATTTCCTGGCTTAAACTCAGCATGGGTCGCTAAGTGAATGATGCCAAATTTACGTTTTTTTCGTTGAGCTTTTAAATTTTCCAGAGTGAAGCTTTCGTTTATAAAATAGTCACCTTTCCACAGTTTGTTGTCGATAATTGTTTCTAACTCGACTTTTACCCAAGGCAAATCTTGTTTATCAGAAAATTGGGAGGCTCCCATCGCCAGCAGTCGTAAGGATTGAACATTGGTAAACCGAGAATAGGTCAAACTAAGGCTAGGTACCAGGCTGACACTATAATTTTCTATTAGATAGTTCTTTTGATCGTGCAGAGCAGCTAGGGGTAGGGAGCGCAACCCCTGATCCATGGCAAATATCAGGCTTTCGATCTTATTAGCTTTTAACTCAGCCTCCAACGGTCCTATCAGCCATTGGTAAAGTTGCTGAGCTGGTTTGAGATGATCCTTATCATCCAAGCTTCGGTGATTTATCAGTGTTTCATGAAAAGTACTGGTTACATCTAGGACTTCAGCACGATTTGCGTTATAGACTCGCCGCAGAACTGGATTACCGTCTGCTGTGATCAGCAACAGTTCTAGCTGGTCATCACTTTTTTGTAAGCACTTTTCCGGTTGTGAAGGTAGATCAGAGGGTCGGTAACCAAATCGTCGATCAATTTCGGCTGCTGGAATTGCTGGAGTTTGGCATCGTGTTCCTGGCAATGTAACGGAGTTTTGGACAAAACTGACATAAATAACCCCAGTCTTGAGACCAGTCTCCCGCTCAAGCTCACGAGTGCGATCGCGCACATCATTCTGAGTATAAATTTTGGTTTTTAGCGATCTCGTAAAGTATGTCTGATATTCTTCTGTGAAGGCTTTTTCTATGCCATACACTAGGTCACTTTTAACAGTCGCCTCTAGTGTGATTGGTTGGTCTACCGATGGTGGAACCTCTGACGGTGTTATTGATGAGTTATCCGGTGTGGGGATTTTTGAGTCTACCTGTTGTGAAACTGTTAGATCATCCGGTAGTAAAACCGTTACATCATCTGGCGGTAGGACTGTTACATCATCTGGCGGTAGGACTGTTACATCATCTGGCGGTAGGACTGTTACAT
>WTKN01000297.1:64588-64664 GCA_011524395.1 Moorena sp. SS36440bin_2 | reverse complement strand
CATTCGGTGGTGTACCGGTATCAGTGTCACCATCAGTTACTGTACCGGTATCGGTGCCACCATCAGTTACTGTACC
>WTKN01000297.1:11609-64488 GCA_011524395.1 Moorena sp. SS36440bin_2 | reverse complement strand
ACCGGTGCCAGTGTCACCATCAGTTACTGTACCGGTATCGGTGCCACCATCAGTTACTGTACCGGTGCCAGTGTCACCATCAGTTACTGTACCGGTATCGGTGCCACCATCAGTTCCTGTACCGGTATCGGTGCCACCATCGGTTCCTGTACCGGTATCGGTGCCACCATCAGTTCCTGTACCGCTACCACCATCGGTTCCTGTACCGGTATCGGTGCCACCATCTGTACCTGTACCTGTACCAGTATCACCATCGGTTCCTGTACCTGTACCAGTGTCACCATCGGTTCCTGTACCGCTACCAGTGTCACCATCGGTTCCTGTACCGGTATCGGTGCCACCATCCGGTAGATTTTCCGGATTAATACTAATCTTTCCTTCCGTACCTCCGACAGAATCTAACCGTGAGTTAGATGCTATTTGTGCTCGTATTGCTTGTTGATCAGCTTCGCTAGTAATGTCAGGAGCAAAGACTATGACATCACCACCATTGCCACCCCTCTGAGCTTGTGTATTGATATCAATATTCTCAAAGTTAACATTGTTTGAATCTGGAACATTAAACGTTATGTTACCAGAATCACCACCGTTTGATGCCTCGGTGATAATTGTGAGAGTCTCACCATTTACCTGAATGCTTCCCTGTCTAGTTTCCAAGGTTACATCACCAGAATTACTACCCCCTATTTCTGTCGTCCTGATCGTGGTAACAATCAAACCATCATTATTACGGAATATAATGTCGTCTTGAGCTGATAAGATTACAGGTCCAGCATCACTCTGATCAGAACTTGTATCGATATTACCAATAGTGATACTCCCTTCCGATGAATTCTGTTCGAGATTAGAGAATTCTGTGCCCTCTACCGTGACTGATTGATTAGGATCAAAATTAACTGGATTACTCAATTGATCCTCACTCAAACCTGCTCGCAAAATCAGAGAGCGGCGTTGGGTCAAATTCTCAAAATCTGGATCTGAAGTGGGAATCGAGCCAGTGGTGTCTGGCTGGGTAATCCTGATATTTCCCCCCTCAATACTTCCGGTAGACTCTACTTTCAGAGAAGCTCCTGTATAATTGCCAAATGTTACATCGCCTCTAGATATAATAATCGGGTCATAAAAGCTCAGAAAATTACCTGGTTTACCGGATAAATTGAGAATCGAGAAACTACCACCACTGCCAAAGTGAGCATCTCCGGAAATAATTCCATCACTAACTAAACTGAGATTACCGCCACTCTGGAATGGTGTCTTTGGATGATTCAGTGCCAGAATATCAATGCCTAAATCCCCCTGAATGTAGATGTCTCCTCCCGCTGTAGCATTGAAGGGATTATCGAGTGTGTCCCTTACCACCACTTTATTCTGGGCCAGTAGGTTTAAGTCTTCCGTGGTAGAAAAATCGCTTTCTACTAGAGTCAGATTGTTGTTGGCGGATAGGGTTGCAGTTTGTGCCGTTACTTCTTTAGCCGCTACATCTCCAGACTCTAAACTGATGGCTGAATCCTGCAACGTTACAGTACCATCACCATTATCCTTGTATTCTGTGGCATGACCGACATCAGTGCCAGTTAAAAGTTCAGGCAATTGTACAGGTGTCAAGGATTGTTGGTCAGTGAGTAGGGGGTGAATTTCCAAATTCAGCAAGTGCCCCTCTTGGGTAATTTTCACTAAACTTTCCCCTGGTACAGCAGCTACCGTAATTTTTCCGTCTTGTGCTGCGAGTTCTCCAGTACTGATCACAGTGCCACCCAGTAAGGTGAGGTTATTTCCTGGTGTGACCTTTAGCTGACCCTGATTGATAATGGCTCCTGGTGTACCTAATGTGTCGAACCTAAAGACACTAGGTGTTCCAATTAAGGAAAAGTAGTCGTTGTTACCAAAGGCACTAAACCAATTATTATCACCAAAGCCAATACCTGTAGCGGTGGTAGCGGTGAATGCTCCTGGGATGTTCAGCTGGGCATCGGCACCAAAAATTATCCCCGCTGGGTTCATTAAAAACAGGTTGGCGTTGCCCCCTGTGACTTGCATGAGACCGTTAATCACTGAAGCGTTGCCACCTGTAACCCGATTGAGAATGTTTTTTATACCGGGTTGAGACAAAAAATTAACAATTTGGTCTTGATCTAAACCAAACTCCAGAAAGCTGTGAAATAGATTAGAGCCATCACCTGATTGAATACCTCCCTCAATGTCAAAGCGATTACCATCTTGGATAACTTCCGTGTCAGTAGTGCCATCGCTTTGAATCGGCTGTGCTATTGTCGGTATAACCCAAAGAAGTCCTGCACACACATAGAGAACGCTCAGGGATTGACTAATTCTACTCACAGCTAATTTCATCTGGCTTATTGGTAAAATCTTTTTTATTCGGTTATCTTAATCGGTTTTAATTTTAAATTTAAATTGCTGGATAATTAACAAAGTTAATCGAATCTTTTATTCTATAGTTAAAATTATTATTATCTTGATAAATTTCATTGACTAACTAGTAAATTAAACTAAATGCTAGTTTTGTTTATCAAATAAATACAAATACTTTAGATAAAATGTGGTAAGATAATGCTTCTAGTTTAACCGTTAAATAAATAATGTCAACTCGAGATTAATTATTAGAAAATTAGCAAATATTATCGTTTTAAAAAATCATCACGGTGCCCTTGACCCGTAATTAAATTCGCCACGGGTCAAGGGCACCGCTCCCGATTCCCGATTCCCGACTCCTATAGCACCAAAAGGGATATGATTATTAGTTGACCGAATTTGATCCGAGATGTTCGATAGTGAAACCATTGCTGCGATCGCAACAGCGGTTGTACCCCAACAAGGGAGTATCGGTATTGTGCGACTTTCAGGAAGGGATGCGATCGCAATTGCCCGTACTGTTTTTCAGGCACCGGGGCGTCAGGCTTGGGAGAGTCACCGGGTTCTCTATGGCTATGTGCGCCATCCCAAAACCCAACAGCTAGTGGATGAGGCATTGCTGCTGATTATGCAAGCTCCCCGTTCCTACACTCGTGAAGATGTGGTAGAGTTCCATTGCCACGGTGGGATCATGCCTGTACAAAAAGTGTTGCAATTGTGCCTAGAACAAGGAGCAAGATTAGCACAGCCAGGAGAATTTACCCTGCGGGCATTTTTGAATGGGCGTTTGGATTTGACTCAAGCAGAAAGTGTTGCTGACTTAGTGGGGTCTCGCTCGACCGCAGCGGTTCAAGCCGCCCTAGCTGGGTTGCAGGGCAAGCTCGCCACACCCATTCGGGAAGCAAGAGCTACTTGCCTGGATATTTTGGCAGAAATTGAGGCTCGAATTGATTTTGAGGAGGATTTACCGCCCCTTGATCAAGGCGCAATTGTAGCTCAACTTAACAATATCTTAACAGAAGTATCCCGACTATTAGCCACAGCGGATCAGGGTGAACTGTTGCGCACCGGTTTAAAAGTAGTGATCCTGGGGCGACCCAATGTCGGAAAATCGAGTTTATTGAATGCTTGGAGTCGATGCGATCGCGCTATTGTCACTGACCTTCCTGGTACCACTAGAGATGTAGTAGAATCCCAGTTAGTTGTTGGGGGAATCCCGGTACAGGTACTCGATACAGCAGGAATTCGGGAAACCGCTGACCAAGTGGAGAAGATTGGAGTAGAGCGATCGCGTAGTGCAGCCATGGCGGCTGACTTAGTATTACTGGTGATTGAAGCAACCACTGGCTGGACTGGAGGAGACCAGGAAATTTACGAACAGGTGCAAGAACGTCCCGTAATTCTGGTGATTAACAAAACTGACCTAGCCAGTGATAAGAGTGAATCTACCCTATGCTATCCTAATACTATAGAGCAGGTAGTGAAGACAGCGGCTGCCTACAATCAAGGGATTGATGCTCTGGAAAAGGCAATTCTTGATGCAGTAAATCGTGGCAACCTGCAAGCCGCTGATTTAGATTTAGCCATTAACCAACGACAAGCTGCTGCCTTGACGCGGGCGAAAATCTCTCTTGAGCAAGTGCAAGAAACTATTGCCCAAGAGTTACCCTTAGATTTTTGGACGATAGATTTGCGTGGAGCAATTCAAGCCTTAGGAGAAATTACAGGAGAGGAAGTAACCGAATCAGTGCTTGACCGAATTTTCAGCCGTTTTTGTATTGGAAAGTAAGATCAAGTTTTTTTGATTGCTTATCTTATTTCTGGGCTGGTAATGGATAGTGAATAATGGGTAATCAGCAAAAGGCAATTATCCATTATTCACTATTTTTTATCTCTTCCCTCTGACCAGCTCGGAAGCTCCCAGCTCGGAAGCTCCCTAAAAACCTCACCCAAATAAGAATTGCTCTAAAACTTAGAGACTATTTATAAAGTAAATCTTAAGAAATATTGAAGACTGAATATGCGTGGTTTAAGGCGGACAGCTCTCGCTACAACTGAGCTTTTAAAGTACTTGCCGCCTATCTCACCCTACGCAATAATTTAAGCTTTATTTAATTTTAACTCACCTTAACTTTTATTTAACAAAAAGTCTCTTAGATACTGAATGTAGAAGATTTTATTAAATTATTCAAGCTTAACTGTCACTAGAGCCCCCTTAATAAACTGTTAGACACTTAACTAGCTAGCTGGCGTAGATAGTAGATGGGGAGAGGGTTTTGAAGTTTTTTTTAAATTGTAAAATAGGCAATTTAAGCGATGCAGCAAGGGAACAGGCGGTTTCCCCCATGAGCGACGGCATCAAAAAAAATCACAGCAGCTTAAGAGGAAAACTTTGAACAGATGAAAGTACCCCGTGACATAAATGGCAAAACCTCTGGTTGAGAAACACCCTTATATATCACGAATCCATTGTAATTACTTAATAAGTATTTTTTTTATATTTTATTATGTGTGTTTTTTTAAAAAAATGTAAACAAGTAACCAGTATTTAATTTATTTCGCCTATAATTAATTTTGGTCATCCTTATAAAAAAAAGGAGTTTTGATGTTAACTTATCAGGCAATTAACTTGCCCAAATTTGATAAATCAATTACTGATTATCAGAACTTACTGGAGCAAAACCACTTTATTTATGTGGAAACTGAAGACCCCAATTTTGACTGGATCGAATTTTCAAAATTGGTCACAGGTGGTGAGTTAATCCTGCAATATGGGCAACCGATCTTCTATGTCAGATATGAACCAGAATTGATGAAATTTTCCGATGCCAGAGGTGAAAGGCGTTTGCTTCCTCATACCGAAGCCAGCGATTACCAAAACCCACCGAACTATCTAGCGCTTTGGTGCAAAAAGCCTGCTGATTGCGGTGGTGGGATGACCACATTGGCTTATGTGGAAGGATTCCTGAAGACTCTTACGGAAGAAGAAAAGAAAAAACTCATGGAGACTCGACACCATTTTGGTGCCACGAGGGGAGTCCACGCCAACCGCACCCAGGGAGCAATTCATCCGCTCCTCTCATTTGAGGGTAAGAAGCCTGTTTTACGCTTTTCTTGTAACTATATTAAATACGGTGACTACAGCCCCGATCCAGAGAACCTAAAGCCCTTTACTCCCGAGCCGTTTTTGGGAGAAATTGCCGAGCGACTTCTAGCGTATTACGAGGAAAATCACATGGCTATTCGGATGGAGCAATACTCATTGTTGCTTTGGGACAACAAATGTATAGCACATGCAAGAACCACCTATAGCGATCCCACTCGAGAACTACAACGCATCTTCTTACGCTAACTGTCAGCGTTATTGCCTAAGTGTTAGCTGACTCATGTAGCTGGCTAATGTAGCTGACTCATGAGATCCTGGTGATTCCTACACGACGATTTGGTGAGTTGAATGATGGGTGAGGGGGTAAGTAGGAATCGCCACAACTTAAAAGGTATAGCGCTACGCGCAATGGCATTGGCAAGAGGCAATAGGCAAAAGTTGACGTGCATTAGCTTTTCAGCTTTTATCAATGTCAAACACCTTAATGGGTAGTACTATAAGTAGCAAAACTTTCAGGTAGCTTGCGGAAAGCATCACTTAGAAAACTAATCAGGATATTCTAATGAGAATCTTCAATCAATTGGAATCCAATGTGCGAAGCTACTGCCGTTTATTTCCCACGGTGTTTAAGAAAGCACAAGGAGCTGTTCTAGAAGATAAAGAAGGTATTAAGTACATTGACTTCCTCAGTGGAGTGGGTACGCTCAATTACGGACATAACAATCCACAACTAAAAGAACGACTGCTGGGTTATCTGGAGTCCGACGGTATTGTCCATGGTCTCGATTTAGCAACCGTAGCGAAAGAGGAGTTTCTCGAAGCTTTTGAAGCCATAATCCTTAAACCCAGGCAATTAAATTACAAAGTTCAGTTTCCTGGACCAACAGGAACCAATGCTGTGGAGGCAGCTCTAAAACTGACCCGCAACATAACCGGACGGGAAACGGTCATTGCCTTTTCCAATGGCTACCATGGCGTAACCCTAGGTTCCTTAGCAACAACTGCCAACATTTCCCAGCGAGACGCTGCAGGAATCACGACCGCAGGCGTAACCTTTATACCCTATGATGGGTACTTGGGTTCGGATATTAATACTACAGAGTACCTAGACAAAGTCCTTTCTGACAGAGGTAGTGGGGTAGCACTTCCAGCAGCAGTGATTGTAGAAACCATTCAGGGAGCGGGTGGGGTCAATGTAGCCAGCTTTGAGTGGTTGCGATCGCTTGAAAAAGTCTGTCGTAAACATGATGTGCTTTTAGTTGTAGACGACATCCAAGTGGGATGTGGACGGACGGGTTCCTTTTTCAGCTTTGAACAAGTAGGTATTTCCCCTGACATTGTTACTATCTCCAAATCCTTGAGTGGATTCGGTCTTCCTTTCTCATTGGTGCTGATCAAACCAGAATTAGACCAGTGGAAACCAGGTCAACATAGCGGCACCTTCAGAGGACCTAACCTAGCCTTTGTAACCGCCAAAGCAGCCTTGGAAATCTATTGGCAAGACAACAGTTTGTCAGCCTCCGTTAGACAAAAAGGAACTATAATTCAGCTCCGATTGGAACAAATCGCAAAAAATAACTGGGAGGCCGGTTTTTCCGTTAGAGGCAGGGGCATGATTCAGGGCTTAGACTGCAAAGATGGCAACCTAGCTAATAAAATCATCCGGACAGCCTTTGCTAATGGGCTAATCATGGAAACAGCTGGCGCACAGGGTCAGGTGATTCGATGTCTCCCGCCTTTAACAATTTCTGAAGAAGTCTTAGAGAAAGGGCTAGACCTGCTCGAAAATAGTGTCAACCAAGTCATTCAGGAGACAGTTTCTAAAAAGTTAGTTGAATTAGGAGCATCGGTTTAATTGCTTATGACTGCTGCATTTGGAAATTCTCCAGAAGTCAAAACCCGGATAGAAAAAATTGAAAAAATCTGTGGAAGGGACATAGGTAATGGTATAGAGCCCCTTGTGGAGGCTGCCAAGGGGGGGCTGCTTGGTGCAGCTCGCTCCATCGCGGAACATCCATCCCCCCATGTGGCTATTATTACAGGCTTTTTTATTCCCCACGGCACTCCTCCGGCAGCGGAAAATGATGGCCCCATCGGTTGCGCTCACCTAGCAGCGGGATTACTTAGAGTTGGAATCCCTGTCCGTCTAGTTACCGATCCTTTATGCCTTAATGCTGTCAAGGTTGCTGCTCGGGCAGCAGGAATACCTGCTCAAATTCCTTTTGATGTCGTTCCTGTCGATGCAAGGAGTGCAGAAGATCCCTCCGTTTCTTCTATTGTGAATTTATGGAAAAGTGCCGAACCACCAGTTTCCCATGTTATCTCCATTGAAAGAGCAGGCCCGAGTTACGATGGTACTGTCCGAAATATAAATGGGGATGATATCACTGTTCATACTGCTCCTTTACATTTCCTATTTACCCTCAGTGAAATCATCTCCATCGGCATTGGTGATTTGGGCAATGAACTTGGTATGGGAACACTCTCTCAAGAGCTAATTGCCAAAACCATCAAGCATGGAGAACGAATCGCCTGTTATATTCCTTGCCATCACCCGATCGTTTGCGGTGTATCAAATTGGGGAGCAATGGGGTTACTCACTGCTCTTGCTTTACTCCGACCGGACTTAAAATCTAAGTTAACTGAGGGATTAACCTTAGAGACCGATAAACAGATTTTGACAACTCTGGTTAATGAGGGAGCAGCCATAGATGGAGATACCGGATTGCAAGCTCTGACAATTGAGACTTTACCCTGGGAATATCATGGCAAAGTGTTGGCAGAAATTTTAGAAGTCGCCGGTTTGACTAACTCAGTTTGAAAGAGCAGCTCCAATGCTTTCCTCCAAAATATCTAGCCCTTGGGTCAAAGTGTCGGAATCAATCGTTAATGTAGACTGAAGATTAATCACTTCTTTGTTCACTCCCATGGGTTCAAAGATTAAACCCCGCTTGAAAGCTTCATTACTAACTTTTTTAGCCAGCCCCTTTTGTTCACAGGCGATTCCTTGAATCAAACCAAGTCCTCGATGTTCGCCGCCGACTTCTGGATAACGAGCGATCATGTCTTTGAGTCGCTTCTTCATTACCTCACCTTTGTCCGCGATTTCCTTTTCAAAAGCATCCGTCTCCCAGTACTCGTCGAGAGCAGCTGTGGCAGTGACAAAGCCTAGATTGTTCCCTCGGAAAGTACCACTGTGTTCCCCTGGTTTCCAACAGTCTAAATCAGGTCGAATTAGCACCACAGCCATCGGGTTTCCATAGGCACTTAAAGATTTAGCCAGACAAACTAGATCGGGTTTTAACCCTGCACGCTCAAAGCTAAAGAAAGGGCCAGTTCGACCACACCCGACTTTAATATCATCAACAATTAGCAAAATTTCTCGCTCTTGAGTGATCTGGGCAAGGCGTTGAAGCCAAGGAACACTAGCAACATTAATCCCGCCTTCAGATTGAACGGTTTCTAGGATAACAGCTGCAGGTTTTTCCTGATTTAGGCTCAGGTCATCAACCAGTTTTTCTAAGTAATCAAGACTGTCGTCTTTGGTGCCATTTTTATCCTCGAACGGAACCGTTAAGGAATTACCGAGGGGAATGCCCGCAGCCTTTTGATAGGTCGGATTAGGGGTAACAGCTAGGGCACCTAAAGTATGACCGTGGTAGCCTTTGGTAAAACAAATGACTGTTTTTCGACCAGTCACTTTACGGGCTAGCTTCAAAGCAGCCTCCGCAGAATTGGTTCCCGTAGGACCGGTAAACATAACTTTATAATTTAGTCCTCGCGGTATTAAGATTACTTCCTCGAAACGTTCTAGAAACTGCTGCTTGGCAGAGGTGAACATATCGAGGCTGTGGGTGATGGCATCTGACTCAATGTATTCGAGAAGACGCTTTTTGAGCTTGGGATTATTATGTCCATAGTTGAGGGCACCAGCACCTGCCAAAAAATCTATATAAGTACGCCCACTCTCATCTATCAAGGTATCTCCCACTGCCTTGGTAAAGACTGTTGGAAACAATCGACAGTAGCTTCGGACTTCTGACTCTAGCTTGCTAAAAATGTTCATATGCTAAACCTGCCTATTGTTAGTATTTTAAAGTAGGTGAGACAATTCTGTGTGGTGTACAAAACGCGAAGCTATTCCATTTGCTTAACTTTACTTTACGAACACCGTAACCTATAAAACTATATACTATTTAGGATGACTATAGCAATAGTAAAGTTATTAATAAAAACCAAAATTTTTCTTTCATACACTTGCTTAAGCCAGAACTGGTATATCCTGATTAAAGAGCAAGTTTAACAATTCAAATAGGATAGCTATAGTCTAAATTTTGATCAGTCTCATAAACCAACAACAGCCTGGAATTAACTGGAATTAATTATGCAAAACATTCAATTTACTGAAGCTGAGACAGAGGCATTGTTTGATGATCGCGAACGAGACAAACGTTTTCGCAGTTTCTGGGATCCAGAAGGCAGTCTTCACTGGGGTTACTTCGAAAACTTAGCCGAGGCTCGGCCTGAAGACTTTGTGGGAGCCTGCAAGCGCTGGGATGAATATATGCTGGAACAGAGCGGTATTACTGCCGACTCCCGGTTACTAGAGGTCGCCTGTGGAAATGGCAACGCTGCCATATGGATAGCTCAAGAGAGGGGATCTGAGGTAGTAGGAATTGATCTCAGTAGCAGTTATATCGAAAATGCTCGAGCAAAGGCTAGTAATTTCCCCTCTCTGCGGGTGAGTTTCCAAAAGGAATCAGCCCTTAACCTACCTTTCCCAGATGGCTCCTTTACCCATGCCTGGAGTCAAGGCGCTTTATACCACATCCACGAACTTGATAAAGCTCTGGCAGAGGTTCATCGTGTCCTAGGGGTAGGAGGGATCTTTCTGTTTGATGACTTGGTAACACCAATTGAGGAAATTAGTGAGGCAGCCCGCAAGTACGTTTAC
Organism: Moorena sp. SS36440bin_2; assembly: GCA_011524395.1. Taxonomy (GTDB): domain Bacteria; phylum Cyanobacteriota; class Cyanobacteriia; order Cyanobacteriales; family Coleofasciculaceae; genus Moorena. The sequence goes on along the minus strand of WTKN01000297.1, from coordinate 54,058 downwards.
AACCGACTGCTGTTTGAGCCGACATTTAGCCCCGAAGCATATGCACAAAAACTCACCGAGATCGGATTTAACGTGTTGCAGGTAAAGGACATGAGCGAACACCTGGAAAAGAGTTACGAATTCGTGTCCGAGCTGGCTCGGGAGGGCTATCCGGATTTGAGCGCTGCCTTTAAGAAAACTCAGGAGGCAGTTGCCGCTGGTGAATTAGGCTGGTGCTTTTTCCTCTGTGAAAAGGTTAGTGATCACTAATCTAATCACAAGTTAAGACAGCTACGCCATAGGTTGAGTGTCGGTTGAGTGTATCCTGAGTGTATGCGATCGCATCCAGGGGATGGGCTATATATCCCATCACTCCTCAGAAGTTTTGCCCAAAAACAATAGATTCTACCCCTAACCAGCGCAACCGGCTACAATAGCAAGTGTTGAGATTTGTGTAGTCGTGACCGGCATAGGGAAAGCTTATGGCTGCCGCCGTATTAATCCAGAACCTCCAAAAACGCTATGGAGATGTCCACGCCGTCAAAGACATCTCCTTAAAAGTCGAACCGGGTCAAATTTTTGGCTTACTCGGTCCTAATGGTGCCGGTAAAACCACCACCATTCGTTGCTTATGCACGCTCACGGCACCGGACGCTGGAAAAATTGAGGTATCTGGCATTTCAGTACTACACAATCCTAGGGCAGCACGCCGCCGCCTAGGCTATGTAGCCCAAGAAGTTGCCTTAGATAAGGTACTCACTGGTAAAGAACTACTCCAATTGCAAGCTGACCTCTATCACCTCCCCAAAGCAGTTGCCAAAGAACGCATCAATAAACTTCTTGATATTTTGCAGCTCAAGGAGTATGCCAATAAAAAAACTGGCGTTTACTCCGGTGGTCTGCGTCGGCGGCTGGACTTAGCTGCTGGCTTACTCCACCAACCCGATGTTTTAGTACTAGACGAACCCACCGTAGGTCTTGACATTGAGAGCAGATTCGTGGTATGGAAACTGTTGCAAAAGCTGCGAGACTCAGGAACCACATTACTGATCACCAGCCACTACCTCGAAGAAATAGACGCATTAGCTGACCAAGTGGCAATTATTGACAAAGGCTTGATCATAGCTGAGGGGACACCATCTCAGTTAAAAGATAGTGTTGGAGGCGATCGCATTACCCTGCGCATCCGGGAATTCTCCCCTATGGAAGAAGCCAAGGAAGCCAAAGATATGCTGCAGTCTCTGCCCTTTGTGCGAGAGGTGATTATTAACAGCAATCAGGGTAATTCCCTTAACCTTGTGGTTAAACCCCAAAGCGATGCCTTAATGATCATTCAGCAAGCCTTAAAAGACCTTAGTTTACCCACCTTTGGGATTGCTCAGTCGCGACCTAGCCTGGATGATGTCTACCTGGCTGCCACAGGTAAAACCCTGATGGATGCTGAACTAGCTCAGGCTGGAAAACGGGATCCCAAGGCAGAGCGGAAACAAAATATGGCCTAAAGGAGAGATAGGAAAGAGGTTAGTGCACAGTAAATAAAGATTGCTCCAACTATTTAAAAATCTATGGCACGAATCAATATGAGTGAAACCCTTACCCCTCCTAAATCCGACCTTAACTGGCAACCAGACCTTACTGCACCAATCCCAGTCAATGATACTCCTGGTGTAAGTGAATTTATCCAAGAAACCCTTGCCCTAACCAAACGCCTGTTTATTCAGCTGCAACGGCGACCTTCTACCTTAATGGCTGGTATTATCCAGCCCCTAATGTGGCTAATCCTATTTGGGGCATTATTCCAAAACGCTCCTCAAGGGATTTTTGGCGAGAGTTTGAGCTATGGCAAATTCCTCGGTGCAGGTGTGATTGTGTTTACCGCCTTTGCCGGAGCACTCAATGCTGGCTTACCGATCATGTTTGACCGGGAATTTGGTTTCCTCAACCGCTTACTCGTAGCTCCTTTAGTATCTCGGTTCTCTATTGTTGCAGCCTCAGCCATCTATATAATCGCTCTGAGTTTGCTGCAAACTTTGGCAATTGTCACCGCCAGTGCCTTTTTAGGAGCCGGTTTACCCAACGTAGCCGGTCTGGTGATGATTGCCTTGATTGTATTTTTGCTAGTGGTGGGAGTCACAGCCCTTAGTCTAGGACTAGCATTTGCCCTACCTGGTCACATTGAACTAATTGCAGTCATTTTTGTTACCAACTTACCCCTACTCTTTGCCAGCACAGCCCTTGCTCCTCTGTCCTTCATGCCCAAATGGTTACAGGTAGTAGCCAGTATTAACCCCCTCAGCTATGCTATTGAACCAATTCGCTATCTCTATCTCCACAATGACTGGTCTTTTGGTAGTATTGTGATGCAGGCTCCCTGGGCATCTATTACCTTTGGCCAATCCCTGTTGGTATTGCTTGGTTTTAGCACAGTCGTATTACTCGCAATTTCTCCACTACTCAGCCGCCGGTTGTAATCATTCTTCCTAGGGCTAAGGCCTTAGGATCCCGTGAAATAATTAATATTAACTCATCGCTTTTTCTGGATGGTTGACTATTGACAGGGTCGCGTCAACCGTCCAAAATGAATTTGTAACAATTGTGCAGGTTAACTGTGCAGGTTAACTCAAGTTAACTATATATAACTTTATAGCAGTAGACCAGTGAGATTTATTTATTAAAGGGGGATTCCTATGAAGCTCAGCAACCAATCTGTTTTTACTGTAGCTGTATTGAGTGTAGCCCTTGGCATTACTACAGCGTTACTGCACGGATCCGCTACTGCCCAAAGTATAGGTACTATTCGAGCGGATGAAAATTTTAATAATCCTAACGAGCAAGACACCTTTGGGGGGTTTGGAGACAGTGGTTTCAACGCTTTTGATTTAATCCATAATGCCCAATTAGGTACAGTTGATATCGATCAGTTCAATGAGGGACAGTCTCAGAGACTAGATGATGCTGCTTCTGAGTTTCGGCGTTTACAGTTGGAACGGTTGCGCAATCCCCAACTAGCATATCCAGAAAACCAATATCCAGAAAACCAGCCCGCTACATCTGGGGTTAGCGAAAGCTACCGATAATCTTAGAGACTTTGGTTCAGGTTTGGATCACGATTGATATCAAGTTCGTTTAATCATTTGATTTACAGGTCATACCATAGATGGCAAACGCAGTTCTTAATACCCAATTGAGAACTGCTATTTTATGATAAAATTTTGGTAAATCAAGCTAATAAATCAGAAGAAATAGACCTTGAGGTAAACGTTTGGGGCATCGGGAAATTATCCCAGTGTACGATATTATAGATTCCTGTATGAATCCAGTTTTCTAAATACAGCTTCTGCTCTGAAGATAACTGCTGTAATTTTTGTTTTTTTGATGATGCTTGAATCTTGTCTACCGCTTCATAGTTATTCGGAATTCGGTTCAGGACATAAGCAATTAAATCTTGACGCATGTTAGACTCGGAAAATACATCTTGATAGGGAAATTCCGGATAAGTTGCTAAGACGTTTTCAATTTCTTGAATCACTACCGGTGTAGTTAGGTGAACAAGGGTTTTACCCATCGTTTACACTCCTTTTTAGAACCGGTTTACTATTGTCAACCGATTCAGTAATTAATAATATATAGCGCTTTTGAAGCCCTGTTTTAAGTCAAGGGAAGTATTCCTAACTGCTGATTAATTGCTGCTAACAGTTCCCGACTATCTACAGGTTTAGTTAGATAATCGTTGGCTCCCAGTTCCTTAGCTCGAGCATAGCCATCGTCTTTTGACTCACTCGTTAGAAATATAAACGGTGTTTTCGCTGTCTTTAACCTATCCCGTAATATCTGGAGAAGCTCATAACCATCAAGAGATGGTATATTAATTTCAGAAATAATTAAATCAGGTCTGACAATTTTAGCTAAATTTAAACCGAGCCAACCGTCTTCTGCAGTAAGGACATTAAAGCCCTCTAATTCTAGTAAATCTGAAAAATTAGAGCGTAACAGTTTATCATTTTCAATTAATAAAATTGTTTTGTTCATCGCTCCAGGCTTTATAAATTCATGATCAAGATTAATCCCCAACTTGTAGAATCTGTTCTAGCAAGAGGCGATCGCTAGTTGAGCTACCGAACCATAACGTATCTTTTGCCAGAGTACTGACAGATAACCGACCATTCGGTTCAATGCTAAAATCTTGACCCAACACTAACCCTTGCTCCTGAAGCTTCTTAATTGCGAGAGCCATCGCTACTGCCACTAAGTCAAGTTCGGGCATCAAATAATCGGGATGACGCAATAGCCAGTGAGAAGCATCAAGGTTAATCTCTGGTAGTCGATAAACTGCTGCGAGTAAGACTTGCTCTATATAAGTGGGACTGGGTAAAACAGTGAGAAAGTCTTTAAGAGATTTGATAAATGTTGAGTCTTGACTCTGAAACACATCCAGAGCTAATGCGATGTATGACTCATAGTCCTGGGCTTGGCTGATACCCATATCTCGTTCTTTGGTCAAGGGCAAACTCTTGATACCCAGGACAACTGGTGTGAAGGTTTGTCTCCTCTGGTGCTCTGGGTCGTGAGGATAAGCTAAATTGATCGTGGGACTCAGGTATGATTGGTCCAAAGGAGTGACGTTGGAACACCTACTAGAACTGATGCCTTTGTTTGGAAAAATAATACTCATACCCTGGAGATCAACCCACGATCCATTTACCTTACCTACAAATACAAATTAGGGCGCAAATGTGAAGATACTGTGATCGACTCAGCATTAAGAATTAAATTCGCCACGGGTCGCACCTCTGCATCACTATTGTCCTTGTTGACAATGCACTTTCCATATATAATGTTTGTCTAATTCAATAAACACTATATATAGGACTCATAAAATTAGATGCGTTTACCCGGCAAAGCCACGCTACGCGAATGAACAGATTGACAGAAGCTTTAGAAGCATAACGGAGCCGCCATGTCTGATCGCCCATGTCAGGCTCAAGCAGAATCAGGACGTGTATGCTGGTTACAAAGCCTCTTTGGGTTATGTTTGGTCTTGATTTTTGTCTAAGTCCAGATAGGAGAAAGAATTTAGGATAGAAGATTCATCAGAACTATAGCAATCCTAAATCATTTGTCAAATCAGCAAACTCTGTAATCTTTGCTGGGCAAGGGTTATAGCGATAAATTTAACCAACATATTTCACGAATCATTTAAGACTGCTATATGTCTAGTTTAAGAAAAGAAGGATATGTTCATTTGCAGTTGAACGACGGATCAATAAAGCCTAAAAATCCAGATTTTTTGAATTACTGGAATCATTTAGTAACTGATGGCTATATTGAAGGCGATCATAAATTTAGGCAGAGAAGATATTCAAACATAATCTTTAACAGAAATAGTGAGATTGAATATTTGAGCTCAACTTATTTTCAGGGAGAGAGATTTAACAGGCTGTTTGGAGGTCAAAGTAGAATTTTTGAAAAGATAGATAACAATTTTTTGACTGATCCAAGTTTTATTGAATTAATAAATTATGATTTTTATTTTTTCTTAAAACATGGCCTTATAACTAGTAAGGAACCTAATATGGGCATTCACCAAATTAGAACTCTTACGACAGCCCAAAATACTGGGCGAGTAACACCTGAAGGTATCCATAAGGATGGGCATCCTTTTTTCGCAATTCATTTCATAAATAAAAGTAAAATCACAGGAGGAACTACTAACATATATGACAACAACCTGAAGTTAATAGAAGAAATTAACTTAAGTGATTTTGGAGAAAGTATCTTTGTGGTTGATACTCTGGTTTACCATGAAGTAACAGATATAAAACCATTGCCTGGAAGTGATAAAGGCTTTCGAGATGTTTTGATAATAGAATTTTATTAAAGATGGCAATATATACTAAAATAAGCTCTTTTGAGTTAGAAAAAATAGCTTCATTGTATGGTATTGAATCGATAACTTCTTGTCCTCTCAATGGAGGAAATGCTAATTCAAGCTACTGCTTGCAGTCTAAAGATGGAAAATACATAGTAACTATTTTTGAAGAAGCTTCTCTAGAAAAAATATGCACGATGGGGTATCTTCTCCAATATTTAGAAAGATACCAATTCCCCACTTCTCAAGTTCAAACAACTCATTCCGATAAAATAGTAACTCAATTCCATGAAAAACCTGTTCTAGTCAAGAAATGGATTAACGGAACAGTGCCTACTTTATTAAACCAAAATCTCTTAGAACAGGTTGGTCGTGTTATGGCACAACTACATAGAGTTCCTGCTCCTCCTTATGTACCTCAGTCACACGATTATGGACTGGAGCTTTTTTCAACAGTTTTTGGCAAGTCAATTGATTTGTCTTATGAGTCATGGCTCAAGAATAAGTATCAAGATATCAATTTTTTATTGCCCATTAACTTGCCAATGGGCTTAATTCATGGTGATCTTTTTTATGATAACATTTTATCTGAAAAAAATGACTTAAAAGCCTTTATTGACTTTGAGCAATCTTGTTACTATTACCTCTTATTTGACTTGGGAATGGCAATCGTTGGACTATGCCAAACCCAAGAAAAAATTGATCTTTTGAAAGCGAAATATTTCATCAAGGGATATGAACAGGTTCGCCCCTTAGAGCCTCTAGAAAAAGAGCTTTTACAGGTATTCATCGATTATGCGGCAACTGCAACCTCTTTCTGGAGATTTTGGAAGTATAATATTCATTCACCTAATATAGAGTTGAGAAATGAGCATTGGAAGATGGTTAGGATAGCTGAAGATGTAAAAACATGTAGGCAACAAGATTTCCTATCAATATTTGATCCGGCTTGAGTTCTCCAGAGCTAGGGATGATGCCTGTTCAATTATTAAATGAGACCAAATAAAATAAAACCATGACCGGCATGAGATCCACTCCAGGAGAGCATAAGACCTCTTGCAAAAGTAGCAAGAGGTCTTATCACCTATCTACATCCCAAATACCCATAGGTAGATCTTTAAGATTGGGTTTATAGCGAGATCTAGGATCTTCATAGCAGCCCAGGAGTTGATTCCAAACAGGGTTATCTGTTTTTTTCTGTCTTCTGAAAATATCCCGTGAAGCTAGCCATCTAAAACTATATCCATAAAAAAGAGCTTTCCTTGTAAGGCTAGAGATATTTGGGCTTCGAGCATGCCAAACCCTTCTATCGAAAAATACAGCATCTCCTGGGGCAACAAGCATAGGAACTGCTTTTTCAAAATCTGCTTTGGAAAGAGATGATCTTTCCATCTTGTGGCTGCCAGGAATTATAAGAAGATTTCCCCGATTCGGCTTTGATACATCACTGAGCCAGTACGAAACCTTCACAGAAAACATATGAGTTTTCAATACATTGAGATCCATTTCTATGATGTCACTATCTCGATGCCATTCTAGCTTCTCTATCGGCAATGCTTGTTCACCGGGTAAGTTGACATCTAAATGAGAATGGAATAAGAAAATGTTAGAGCTTAATAGGTTTACAACTTTAGTAATAGTTTTATCCCAATCTAATAGATTAAGAAATAAATCTTCTTCTTCTACAAAGTCAAACAAGTGAAGAAATTGAGAGTCTGGCTCTTTCTGTTGGTGCTTTATCCATAAATCATCGACTTTCTCTAAAGCTAATTTCACTACATCATCAGGTAAGACGCCTTTCAGTATTAAGTATCCATTATCATCAAAAAATAATCTTTCTTCTTCTGTTAGCGGGTAACGCTTATTAGTTTTTTCAGTCATTCCTAAAGCCTCACTTAAATTAGTGGACAAAACTACGTGTAAACATCGTTGTCATTGCTTCTTGAGCTTGATAGTCTAGATTGATACTTGCTTGTGATTTAGAGTTTCCATATCTATCAGACAAATAGTCTTGACTCCATTCTCTATGCCGATTGGCTAGCTGTATTATACTATCTGCTATGAATTTAATTTCTTCATCCATCATGACAGGATGTAGGGAAACTCTCATCCACCCTAATTGTGCGCTGTGCTGCTGGTTATAATTTAATTGATCTCCTTGACTTTTTTGGTCACATTCTTTTAGAAGACTATACCCGTAGCTTCCTGGTGCTGCCCGACTGGCTTTGCACTGTATCGCAAATTTATCGTTGAGCAATCTTGCTCCTATATACGAGTCCAAATTATCTATGTAAAATGAGATAATAGGAAGCCTATCTCGATGCTGAGATGCCATAATATGAAGGTTAGGTATTATTTCGAGTTTCTTCCACAGCATATCCAAAAGGATCTTATCTCGTGAGAGTATTTTGTCCACCCCCATCTCTTCTTTCAAGCGAATACACATAGCTGCTCTTATGGTCTGGAGTAATGCCGGAGTTCCACTGTATTCTAGTCTTTCAATTTCTTTGATAGTTTTGTATTTTTCAAAATGCTTTGGTTTATTTTCTCTAGACTCTCCCCTAAAGAGGAATTTCACTTGATGATAGAGTTTTCTGTTAAATGCTAAGACACCACAGGAACCCGGCCCCCCCAAGAATTTATGAGATGAGAAAAAGATAGCATCTAAGTGAGTATTCTCTTGAGGAGGGTGCATGTCAATATCAACGTATGGCGCAGAGCAGGAAAAATCCACAAATATGAATCCTCCGCCCTCATGCATTATTTTTGCTATGGAGTTATATGGTGGACTGATACCAGTAAGATTAGAGCAGGCTGTGACTGACGCCATCTTGAGGGGACATTTCCTATACTTGTGTAGAAGTTCCTGCAAATGCCCAAGGTCAACTAGCCCAGTACAATCAGGATTAATGACTTCGACTGTTACGTCAGTCTCAATCCAACTATCATGATTAGAATAATGCTCCATATGTGTTACAAATACCACTGGCTTTTTGTTGCTCGGGAGAGATTGGGTGACATTTGTTTTTGGTGTCAATCCCAGCATTGCCTGAAACCTTTTGATTAGCATAGTTGCACCTGATGATGCAGTAATAATAATATCTTCTCCACTAGCATTGATATGTTCTGCAATAAGTTTTCTGGCTGTATTGTATGCATGTGTCATTGCTGTTCTTGTGTAATTGACTTCGGCTTCAGTATTCGTGATCAGGGGCATTACTTGTTGCTGTATTCTGGCCTCAATAGGCAGGTAACTTCGTCCACTTCCCGCCCAATCTGCATACACTAATGTTTTATACATGCCATCAGCAGTCGGTATGGTTTTATTGACTCCAGCCATGCCGGATCTAAACTTTACAAAGTGTTTCTCCATTATTTTTTATTAACAAAAGTTAATGAGTTGGTTAGTGCCTTGATGCTATCCATATTATAAGCTTTTGTTAAACTCCACAAGGTGGAAGTGATTATTTAAAAAAAATGCGATTGATAATAGCCGGATTTAATTTATTTAACTTAATAGTTATTTTTTAATAATGATATCCATGGTCAAGCAAAATACTAATGTTAGTAATGTTGACTGGCTTAGATTTGAAGTAATCAATATTGACTGGAGTTTGTGAGGGGGTGACATGAACTCTAAAAAGCTTAGTCTATAAGGCTTTGATACCAATGACATCATGGAAGACACAGTCGGAAATTAACCCTCGATTCATTATCTTGATGCAAAGGGCGAGTGGGGGAAACCCCCTGTTTCCTTGCTGCATCGCTTAATAGCAAGCTCAAACCCTTATAACATAGTCTAAGGTGGCACCTCAGCCATGGAAAGCGCGAGTAGGGTGGCCTCCTTTGACCGCCCTACTCGCTGTGTTTAATGTGTTGTCCAGATATTGTGGCGATCGCTAGCCAACGCCCTTCGGGCTACGCTACGCGAACGCTTTCACGACAATGAGAGTTATTAACCGCTTTGTTGCAGCAACTAATCAAGTAAGCTAAGCTTAATAAGCGGAATAATTGACCAGCAATTATTCTATCATCAAGTTCCTTATGATGTGCTGCCGGGTTGGGAGTTTCAATAAAACCTAGCACTCCGATGAGTCAATCTAGCCAATTAAGAATTCCTTGGATTTCTTCGACCAATTCCATAGGTTTAAACGGCTTGGTAATAACTCCAGTTACCCCCAAATCTAGAAACTGCTTTTGCTCGCTGGTCCTAGCTTTAGCGGTTAGCAAAATGGTTGGAATATCCGCCGTTACTACATTAGCTTGTAACTGTCGAAAGGTAGCCGGTCCATCCAGCTCGGGCATCATTACATCTAGCAGAATAGCATCAGGCTGATCTGCCTCAGCCTTAGCTAATCCCTCTTTACCAGAAGCAGCTGTCAACACTTCCCACCCTGCTGCTGCTTCTAGAGAAAATTGGATGATTTCTCGAACCCCATCATCATCATCAATCACTAAAATGCGCTTAGTTGTCATGGTTCTCACCTTCTGCTGCTGTTTCTTTCGGTAAGGTAAAGTAAAAACTGCTGCCTTCACCAACAGTACTCTCAACCCAGATTTTGCCTCCGTGCTGCTCCACTATATTACGGCAAATCGCTAACCCTAAACCCGTCCCTCCTTTTTTACGGGCATCGGAGGCATCAACCTGTTGAAAACGCCCGAATATGCTTTCAAGTTTGTCAGCAGGAATTCCCCTACCTTGGTCTTTAACAGTAAATAATATCGTTGGACTGTTTGGGTTAGGGGGTGAGGTGGTTTCTAGTTCCTCTGGCTGTTGCAGTTCCACTGTTAACCATAGGCTAGAACCTGTGTCTGAAAATTTAATCCCATTGCTGAGTAAATTGGTTATGACTTGAATAATGCGATCGCTATCAGCCTCGAATTCAATTTCACCTTCAATGGCTTGGGACGAGACTTCCAATGTAATCCCAGCTCGATTAGCCATCACCTGCACCTGATCAACAGCTTGAACCATCAACTCAGCTGCATTTACCGGCTGCTTTGACAAACGGATCTTACCAGATTCCAGACGTTCGAGTTCCAAAATATCGTTAACTAGTCGCACTAAACGCTCAGCACTGTCAGCGGCAATGCCAATCACACGCTGTCCTCGTTCAGACTGAGGTTGAATTAGACCAGTTGATAACAGGTTCAAGGCACCATGAATCGAGGTTAAGGGGGTACGGAGTTCGTGGCTGACCACGGAAGTGAATTCATCTTTCATCCGTTCAATAGCATAGCGCTCGGTAATATCTTCCCCAATACTCATGGTGCCAATGGCCTCTCCCTGCAGATTTTGGAGTAGGGTATTATTCCAAGCAATGATTTTTTCTTGGTTTGATTTGGTCAGAATCGAATGCTGATAGTGGGATTGAAAGTCTGGCTCTAGGATTTCCTCGAAATATTGCTGTACTGACTGTTGCTGGTAATTGGGCAGGAAGTTTTCAAACCAGTCCTTGCCTAAAACTTCTGCTTCTGTGTACTTAGTCAATTCTAGGAAAAAGGGATTGACATACTCGACCTTACCCTCTCGGTCTAGTCCCACCACCACCAGTCGCACATTTTCGAGAAGGCTGCGCCACCGTCGCTCTGATTCCTGTAAACTAGCAATTAACTGGGTACGTTCTTGTTCAAATCGTTTCCGTGAAGTAATATCTCGCTGCAACACTAAGATATAGCTAATGTTTCCTTGAGTATCATGAACCACTGAACAAGAGCAGTCTGTGGTAAGAATTGTCCCATTTTTGCAGACAAACTCAATTTCTTGACGATGGGTTCCCTGCTCCAGTAACACTGGAAACTCTTGCTGGCAAATGTTTTGGTATGTGGGGGTAAAAAACTCTTCTAACCGATTACCGATCAATTCTGATTCAGAATAACCTGACTGCTCGATGACAGCGGGGTTGACTTGCTCAATCATGCCCTGAGTATCTAAGATATGGATAAAATCTGGGGCAGATTCAAACAACGAGCGGAATCGTTGTTCGCTTTCGAGTAAAGCAGCTGTGCGCTGTTGAACCCTAATCTCTAATTCTCGATTGAGTTGTTGCAGTTCAGCTTCTTGCTGTTTACGCTTCGTGATATCCGTAGTTATGCCATGAAGATGTACAGAGGTGCCATTATCACGGATAACCACATGAGCGCGATCGTTCAGCCAGCGAATTTCTCCATTACTGAGCTCAATTCTATATTCTAAATCCCACGATTCACGACGGTTTTCTTGAACAGCTTGCCATGCCTTCTCAACACGATCAAAATCTTCTGGCACAATAAACCGTCGCCAGAGGTTGTCTTGATCGCTGAATAACTCGAAAGTTGGGCGACCGTAAACTTGCTCGAAGGCTATATTAACATAGCGCAGTATCCCAGAAGGCAATGATACTGACCACACCACGTCTTGAAGAGAACTCATAATTGCGTCGAGCCGGTCTTGGTTGGACTTCAGTGCCTTTTCATTTTCTTGAAATGCTTCTTCTGTCTGCTTGCGATCGCTAATATCGGTAATTGAGCCAACCACCCGCACTGCATCACCTGCTTCATCCCAAAGTGCTTGTCCCTGGTCAAGAATCCATTTGTAACTGTCGTCGTTGCACCGTAAGCGATACTCTTGAACATAATAGGAGGTTTTCTGGGCTAAGTGATCCTCCATGGCTTTGATCACCTGGTCTACATCATCGGGATGGATGTGTGTCCACCATTGATGGTTATAGTTTCCGATGTCGTAGTTTTGATCATACCCCAGCATTTCCTTACATCTGCTGGAGAAAAAGGTTTCATTGGTTTTAGGGTTCCAGTCCCAAATTCCTTGATTAGCTCCCTGTAGTGCCAATTGCCAGCGTTGCTCACGTTTCCGTAAGGATTGCTCTGTCAAAATACGCTCTTCAATTTGAGATTTTAGCTCCTGGTTGAGCTGCTCAAGTCCAGCCAGACTAGGTGAATTTTTAATTCGAGGTAGAATATAGTAGAATTTTATGGCAGTGTAGACAGAAACTATAGCTGTAATTGCTTTAATAGAGCCTGATAGCCAGTAAGCTGGATCCCAAACAGTCCATAGTTCCATCAGGTGAGTGGTGCCACCGCAAATAATAAATGCCCCAAACAAAATCAAGAGTCCCTTGAAAGGCAAATTCTGCCGCTGCCTGATCAAGTACACTAGCAGTATAGGAATCACATAGTAGACTAGGGTAATGAGACCATCACTGATCAGGTGTAGCCAGATCAAGTTAGACTGCCAAAGGTAGCAGTTACCTTGGGGAATAAACGTTTCGGCAAATAGGAGATAGTCAAAGAAATTGATCATAATTAGGTTGACAATTGACATGATTGCTGACAGTCAACCGTTAACCATCAACTGTGAATAAAATGTGATCAACTCTACTATGTCCGATCTCCAAATTCTATGTCCACTAATAACTGATCAGGGTTATTTATAACTGATCAGGGTTATTTATTTATCTCAATCAGATCCGATTTTTCTGTGCTACCATTTTAAGTCTTAGTTGGCTGCGCTCAATGCGATTCAACACCCGAGCCAATAGCTCTGGATCTCTTATTGGCTTTTGTACGTAATCATCAGCACCGGCCATAAACACTTGCTGCACAGTGTCAGGATCTTGAACAGCAGAGAGAAACAACACGGGTAACTCACCCCAGCGAGGATCATTGCGTACCACCTGGCACAGGTCAATACCACTAAACTGCGGCATTTCCAAATCCAAAATCAGTAAGTCGGGAGTACACTGCTCTATGGTCTCCCAGAACTGTTGTGGATCGTTTAGCAAAGTCAATTGGAATCCCCAAGGTTCTAGCACAGTGCGTAGCTGATCCAGGATTTGAGGGTCATCGTCAACAATCAATAGCTTTGCCTGTGGTGGACCAGATTGTTGCAACGCTTTAGCGATCGCATCCATCACCTTTTTAGGTGCTACAGGCTTCTGAAGAAAACCCCTTCCACCCAAACGAGCCACTTTGACTCGTTCAGCAAAACTCTCTTGAGCCGTAAATACTACAACAGGTACAGGGGGCTGAATTGTTTTCAGTTCTTCTAACAGCTCGAAACCATTTCCCAATGATTCAGGAAAACACAAGTCTAGCAGAACCACATCGGGGCGGTTACCAGCAATGGCTTTTCTCCCTTGAGATATATCACCTGCCACCTCAACCTGCACTTTCCAGGCTGCTAGCTCTGAGGCTAACCCTTGCGCTAGTGTTACATCATCATCCACAATCAGTAGTCGTGGGGAGTGGGAAATAGGAAATGGGGAGTGGAAAGTCGGGAGTGGTGGAGTTTGAGTAGATTTTGGAACGTTAGGCTCTGTCTCTAGTTGTTCTCGTAGTTCTACCACTAGTTGAGACAGATGTGCTATGGTCTCTTTGCTACCTTTTTTCGCAGATTTCAATATCTGCTCAATTTCACGGGATTTGAGAGAAGCTTGATCAAATCCAAAGCTACCGAGGGAACCGGCTAAGGTATGTGCCTCCCGTAAAGCCTCCTGTTCCAATTTTCCGCAGTCGTCACCATCTCGCCAAGCCGTCACCAACTGCTCCAATACATTGATCCGCTTTATATAGTTTGACTTCTGCTGCTCCCAAATAGCACTTAATCCTGATTGCTTTGGTTCTTGGGATTGAGCCATTTGGACTGGAGAAACTGAACTATCCCTCTTGCTCTTTGATTGTTTCAGGTTAGATGCTGTTTTTTTAGCTACTTTTTTGCCTTTGTTTTTCTCAGTCTTTGTTTGACCTGAACCTTCCTCCGGCGGTTGTCTGAGCCGATAACCCAAGCCGTAGACGGTTTCAATTAAATCATTTTTTGCTCCAGCTTGCTTGAGTTTCCGCCTTAAACTTTTGATATGAGCTCTAACCGCATTTTCTGTAGGGGGTTCTTCAAAAGACCACAGATTATCTAGCAGGAAACTTTGGCTAAATATGCGGTGGGGGTTCCTTAAAAACAGCTCTACTAGACCATACTCCTTAGGGGTAAGATGCAACAGTTCCTGATCGTAGCTGACCTGGCAGTTACTGGGGTCAAGATGGAGCAATCCCCACTCAAGCACAGGGAGTAGGGGGGTGCTGCTGCGGCGAAGCACTGCACGAATTCTGGCTAATAATTCAGGTATGTCTAAGGGCTTGACTAAATAATCATCTGCTCCTGCGTCTAAAGCTTCGACTTTGTTAGTGCTGGTGTCTTGGGCAGTGAGCAGGATAATTGGAGTGCGATCGCGGGCGTTTCGCAGCTGCTTGCACACCTCAATTCCCCTGAGCTTGGGAAGCATCCAATCTAGCAAAATCAAGTCATACTTAAATATCTGTGCTAGTTCTATGCCCTCATTCCCATCTGTAGCTATATCAACCTGATAATGTTGACTAGCTAGGGCTGCCGTTACCACTTTGGCAATACCTTCATCATCTTCTACTAGCAGGATTCTCACGAGGACCTAACAGCTCCAGCACCAAGGGGATGGGTTAGTTTTTAGAGTATTTAAATAGGCGTTATCTCAATACTAACAACTTCGCCCAAATTTAACAAAATTTAGACGAAGTTTGAAGCTTTTGACTTAGCTTAGCCCATAGCTGTCAAGATATCTTGAGCGTGGGTAGCAGTTTTTACGGTCTCATCAACGTGAGTAATTTTTCCCTCGCCGTTGATAATGTAGGTTACGCGCTTGGAGTAACCGCCACCATCAACATCATAAGCCTTGGTAATTGAGCCATCCGTATCCGCTAGCAGGGTGAAAGGCAGACCATACTTTTCCTTAAATTGTTTGTGGGATGCCTCATCATCCATACTGACACCGAGTACCACCATGTCTTTACCTTGATACTCAGTGTAGTTATCCCGAAAGCTTTGGGCTTCCTTGGTGCAGCCGGGAGTATCGTCTTTGGGGTAAAAATAAAGCACTACAGTTTTTCCCGCAAAGTCGGACAGTGAAACGGTATTGCCTTCGTCATCTTTGACAGTAAATGCTGGTGCATCTATGCCAACTTGAAGAGCCATAACTTTTGTTTCCTATAGATATATATTGAACCTAAGCTTAAATTTTACACTAACAGCTCTTACCTAGTAACTCTACTCTACTTGTAGGGTGCCTTCTGTTTAAGGATCATTATACATAAGCGCTTTTGTTGCCCAGTTTGGCCTAGGCCTTGAGTAAATTCAAAAATTTCTAGAGTAAACTACCAGAGGTTGGCCTCTAATGTCAAAAAAACCTTAATATAGAAATAATCGGCGGTCAGTATAGTTCTGAGATTTAGTAACTGTGGCAATAACTTCAATTCAGTCTCAAAGTAGCCAGCCTATTCAATATCCTGACCGAACTACTAAGCGTGCAGAGCAAGCAATGCGCTGTTTGCCATTCCGGATGCCTCTATTGGCAGCGATGGGTTCTAACAGTGTTCCACTCTTATCTATAGTAGGTCTTGAAGGTGTCGAGAGAAACTACACAACGCGCCCTAGGTCTGAATTGGCAGTAGAAAACGATTTAATGTGGTTGATTCAAGTGGGTGTATTACGTCGAGAAGTAGATGGTCAGGGAATTACGGATAGTTTTCGATTGACACCTTTGGGTCGTCAGTTGTTAGAAAAGTGGCAAGGGCTTGGAGAAACCTTACCTCCACCCTCATTATCAGACCGACTCCATCATACCTTGACTCGCTGGCTAAGATTGTCGGTTTAAATCAAGTTGGTGACAGGGTGATATCTCAATTTATTGATCATCTAGGCTAGTTCTGACGCCCTAACCCTGAATTATGAAAGCGATTATGGTGGTGGGTACTACATCCCACGCAGGAAAATCCTTGATAACCACAGCTCTATGTCGCCTGCTCTCGCGACAAGGCTGGCGTGTGTGTCCCTTTAAGGGTCAGAACATGGCTCTAAATGCCTATGTTACACCCAATGGCGGAGAAATTGGACATGCCCAAGCAGTACAAGCTTGGGCTGCAGGTGTCATTCCCTGTGTGGAAATGAACCCAATTTTACTCAAACCCCAGGGTGACATGACCTCCCAGGTCATTCTTATGGGTAAAGCGGTAGGGAAGGTTAATGCTGCGGAGTACTACGAAAAGTACTTTGATAAGGGTTGGCAGGTGATTGAAGAATCACTGCGACGCTTAACCAATGAGTTTGATTTAGTCGTGTGCGAGGGAGCTGGTAGCCCCGTAGAAATTAATATCAAGCACCGCGACTTGACCAATATGCGAGTGGCGCGTTACCTCAAAGCTCCCACCTTGCTGGTGGTAGATATTGACCGTGGAGGGTCTTTTGCTCAAGTAATCGGTACTCTCGAACTCCTCGAACCAGAGGAGAGAGCTTTGATTAAAGGTGTCGTGATTAATAAGTTCAGGGGTCAGCGATCGCTGCTCGAACCCGGGATAAAATGGTTAGAAGAACGCACTGGTATTCCTGTCGTTGGAGTTATTCCCTGGATTGATATACTGTTTCCCGCTGAAGATTCCCTTGACTTACTAGATCGCAACAGCAGGAACAAGTCCAATCAGGAAGTCACTATCGTAGTAATTCGTTTACCTCGAATTTCTAACTTTACTGATTTTGACCCCCTCGAAGCTGAACCCAGCGTCTTTTTGAAATATCTGTCACCAAATGAAACCTTGGGATATCCAGATGCAGTGATTATCCCAGGCACGAAAACTACCATTGCGGACATGATGGTACTCCAAAAAAGTGGCATGGCTGAGCAGATTCAAAACTATGCTGCCTCAGGTGGGACAATTTTGGGAATTTGTGGGGGATTCCAAATGCTAGGCAAAACCCTAGTTGATCCTGATGGATTAGAGGGTAAACAGGGACGTCATCCAGGATTAGGCTTGTTACCCTTAAAAACCTTGATTACCAGTGGCAAAGTTGCCCGTCAAAGGATGGTGACATCAAATTATCCCCAAGTTGGCTTACCTATTACCGGTTACGAAATTCATCAGGGGCGTTCGCGACTGCTTGAGGCAGAGATGGGAGACAATAAATCTGCTTATCGAGCTTTATTCGATGACCATGGTTTAGGCATTGTTGACGTGAATCAATCAATTTGGGGCAGCTATCTCCATGGAATGTTTGACAATAGTCCTTGGCGACGTGCCTGGTTGAATCAACTGCGCTCCAGACGAGGGCTACCTTCTCTCCCTACTGGGGTTGTCAACTATCGGGAACAACGAGAAGCGCTTTTGAATTCACTGGCTGATACTATCGAATCTCATCTTGATTTAACCCCGATTTTAAGGTCTTAGACCGTTAACTATCAGATTAGTTTGGTCAAAAGTAAAAAGTCAACTTGAGAATGGAAAATGGAAACTGGAAAATCCTTAAGGGAAATTAAAAATTAAAAATTAAACTATTAACTAAACAATTAACAATAAAAAACTAACAAATGAAATGACTAATCAAACATGAGTGTAAGCGTTCGCTTTCTACCAGATGATGTGACAGTTGAGGCCGAAGTCGGAGAACCCATCCTTCTAGTGGCTGAACGTGCTGGTGTGTTCATTGCCACAGGTTGCTTGATGGGTTCTTGTCATGCCTGTGAGGTAGATATAGAAAATGGACCGACTGTTTGTTCTTGTATCACTGCTGTACCTGCAGGTTATGAACAGCTGACGATTAATCTCTACTCTGATACCAACTGGTAGTCTATAAATACCATGGCAATTGGCTTTGGTCAAGGTCACTATTAGAATGCGCGAATTTAGAATTGAGAATTTGGAATACGCGAATGTAGAATTTGGAATTATACATTCGCGCATTTACCATTCTGCATTCTGACAGACAACCTTGGCCAAAAGGCCACGCAATCCCGTTCAACTTTCAACTTTCAACTTTCAACTTTCAACCAAATTGCTATTGGCTATTTTCCCTGGTAGCTGCTCAATAATGCCACCTCCGAGTACCAGCTCCCCCTCATACAGAACAGCAGCCTGTCCTGGGGTGATGCTGAATTGTGGTTCATCGAACACTAATTTGATCCGATTTCCTTCTAGAGGAATCACATTCACAGGTACAGCAGGTGAGCGATAGCGAACTTGCACAGAAGCTCGAATCGGAACGGTAGGTTTCTCAATAGATACCCAATTGACCCGATTAACCGTACATTCAGGTTGGGTGGCTTGGTGGCGTTCGCCCACAATTACCCGATTCTTGGCTGCATCCAGGGCAATCACATACAACGGATTGGGAGCAGCTATACCTAGCCCTTTCCGTTGTCCAATGGTGTAGTGGTGAATTCCCTGATGTTGTCCTACCACATTTCCATCCAAGTCCACGATGTCACCTGTGGTTTGGGAAATATACTTGTCCAGGAACTTCTGCATGGAACCGTGGGATTCAATTAAACACAAGTCCTGACTTTCTGGTTTATCAGCAGTCTTGAGATTATACTCAGCAGCAAGGCGTCGCGTTTCCGTTTTTTTCAGTTCTCCCAAAGGAAATAGGGAAGCCGCCAACAGGTCTTGAGTCAAGTCATACAGGAAGTATGACTGGTCTTTTGTCAAGTCTAGTGCTCGCCGCAATTGATAGCGATCGCATTCAGCATCATAAGTAATCCGGGCATAGTGACCTGTGGCTATTTTATCAATCCCCAATGTCTCATGGGCATAGCTTAGCATCGGACCAAACTTTACTGCTTTGTTGCACTGAGAACAGGGAAGTGGAGTAATCCCAGATTGGTAACCCGAGACTAAGTAATCCACAATGTTTTCCTGAAAAACATCGCGACTGTCCACAATGTGGTGGGGAATTCCTAATTGTTCACAGATAAACGCTGCATCGACCATTCCCTCAGAGCAGCATTGACCCTTCCCTTTCATTAACCAAAGGGTCAATCCTACAACTTCGTATCCTTTGTGATAGAGGGTGGCGGCAGCTACGGAACTGTCTACTCCGCCAGACAAGCCAACGACAACTTTATTCATGAACTCAACAGATTTCTACCTTAGGGAGGTATGGCATTATATAGTATTATTCTAATTCTACTGACCCCTTAAGTCCGTCTCACTGAAGTCGAGTGGGCAAAGTAGGATTTCACTCCTATGCTGGAATCATAGAGTAATAGGAGAAATCTCGGAGTATCAGTGCTCATGGCTGGTTTTGGAAATTTGGTTCAAAAAGCGTTTTATTTAGGCGTTGGTATAGCTGCTGCTGCAGGGGAGAAAGCTGGGGGAACCTTGTCAGAAGTGCGAGGTCAAGCTCAGAAACTGGTAGATGAATTGGTAGAAAAAGGGGAAATGACTACCGATGAAGCCCGTAAACTGGTTGAAGATTTAGTGCAACAGGGGGAACAGCAATCCTCTCAAGCTCAGCCTAACGATCCTAAACCTGAGCCGCGCCGGATTGAGATTATTGCTGATGAGGAAGAAGAATCAGCACCACCTGAAGAGCAGAATGTTGACAAACTACGCGAGCAGGTGCAAGCTATGCAAGAAGAATTACGTCGGCTCAAGCGCTAACTTATAGCACTTATCTAGCACTTATAATTAACTTGTCAACAACACTGGCTTAGCACATGATGGTTGTTGAGTAAATATTTACTATGGAAGATGATTGGTCTAAAAGTATTTTTGAAACCCTCGAATCAGTGGCTAATATGGTCGATGAGTTCTTTGAGGGTGTCAGTGAGGCGGTTGAGGAGTTTGCCGAGGAGTTTGCCAATGAAGTTGAGGAGTTTGCCAATCAGGTAGACAATGCCATTGGTGCAGAAATTGACCAGTGTTTGCAAGATATTGTTGAACCCTTTGTTGAGATTTATTTTGACTTTGAGGTTATGGTCAGTGAAACAGACGACGATTTTCCTGATTCCGTGACACCATCCTCACAGAAACATCCAGCCTGCATAGGTTGCCGTCATTATCACGGTCAAGCCTACGGTGGAAATTTATTAGTCTGCGCTATGCATCCCTATGGTTGGGACACAGAAGATTGTCCTGACTGGGAATCCCATCCTAGAAATTCCTCAAATCGTTTCTAATCCTAGCAAAATCCTAGCAAAACCAATGAGTAATTCCTTTACCCAGGAACAAGCATCACCAGAATTAGACACACCCCAGATTAAATACGGTGAACAGGAAATTGCCCAAGCAAAACTTATTACCTTTCCCAATCCCCGTATCGGTCGTCCCTATCATATAAACATCACCTTACCGGAATTTACTTGCAAGTGCCCCTTTTCTGGCTATCCAGACTTTGCCACAATTTACATCACCTACGTTCCGAATGAATTGGTGGTAGAACTAAAGGCGCTTAAGTTGTATATCAATACCTACCGCGATCGCTACATCTCCCACGAAGAGAGTATCAACCAAATTTTAGATGACTTCGTAGCCGCCTGTAACCCTGAAGAAGTCACCATCAAGGGGGATTTTAACCCACGGGGTAATGTTCACACCGTTGTAGAAGTGCGACACCAAAAGTAATCAGCACAAAATTAATCGGTAATCTTGAGGATCCAGTTAGCTTGGTCAGTGACCTAAGAGAATGGCTGAATGCTCAATTTTGTCAATCCCCCGGTTCCTGTGCTTTGGATCTTCGAGGTTTTCCTCCAAACTATTCCGATATAAACCGAAACGATATCACTTGGGCTCAATTCAGATTGACCCTAGCTGGTGGCAACAGATAACTCTTGAGTTTTTGCTTCAACACTAACCAAAAGAAGACCGGAGCATCAAACAGGTATCGCCGCCACAACCGTCGGGGTTCAGATAATAGCCTGTGTAACCATTCCAATCCTACATCACTCATCCATTCAGGCGACCTTGGTTTAGTGCCTGCTTCAAAATCAAGGGTGGCACCTACTGCCATGAAGATTTTAATGTTTGGTAATTGATCTTTGTACTTGTGTATCCACTTTTCTTGTTTAGGGGCACCAACTCCCACAGCTAGTACTGTAGCTCCAGAGTTCTTAACCATTTCTATGATTTCTTGGCATTCAGCTTCATTCTTTTCAAATCCGAATGATGGGGAGTGCGCAGCGATAACAATTTCTCTGCCAACTTTAGCATTGACATTTTCTTGAGCTTTTTTAGCGACTCCTTCTCGTCCACCTAAGAGAAATATTTTAATAGTTTCGTTGTTTCTGTGATATTTATAAAAAGCTGGAAAAAGGTCAGAACCAGAAATTTTTTCCTTTATGGGTGACCCCAAGAATTTCGACGCATAATACACAACTTTACTATCACATAATCTATAATCGGCAATTCGATATGCCTTCCTGAATTCAGGATCTTTTTGTAGCTTGACTAAGTGATCGACATTGGGAGTAAAAATAACCCCACTATCGAGCCGATTTAAAAGCTCTGACTTTGATATATTATCAATTTCTAAGTTTATGATTTTGACTATTTCTCTCATGTTTAACCTTTTGACGATGTCTCTCCTAGCTAAGGGATAAGTACTAAAAATATTCAAGCTTTTCCAAAAAATGTTCTGACTTGGAGTCGAACTCAGTCAATTTAACATTTCCAGATCGGCTACCCAAGTTAGCTTGATACTGTTTTAAACAATATTCTATGGCTTACCGCGTACTTGTGGTGATAAATAATGATTATTTGATGGTCAAACCCCTTATACAAAAGGATTTCACTATGAAATAATCGTTATTTATGTATTTTATAATACATTTTTTACCATAAACTCGGAAGAGCCGATTTTATTTGGTAAAGAATAAAATAACATTATCACAGTTTCAGTAATTTGACTATACTAGCTCTGAAAAATTATTGGTAAATACCGTTAGGTGCCCTTGACATAGGGGAATTAAATTCGCCACGGGTTCCATCTGTTTTATAAATAGCTGAACCTATAGATATTCCCTAATCCAAAAAACAGTAATCCCTTGATGTAGATTACACCAGGGTTTGATAACAACTATCTCATAAATTTGACATAAATCTATTTTGGCATTAGCCTAAAGCTCTAGTTTACTGTGTTAATAAGCGATTAATTTCGATCATTACAGTGTTAAAGATTTCACGAAATCTTTAATCTAATTGTCACAGCATGAACTAGATCGTATCGAGGGGAGCATTGCTTACTAATAATAACTCTATAGATTAGAGTCAACTCTGATTTAATTAATCAGTCTGTCTGGAAATAAATTGACTTTTCCCTGCTCCTAGTAAATCTCGATCTGCTTAGAGCTTAAAAACTTCTTAGGTGCGCTTTCCCCATTAAGAATTAAATTCGCGTGATTGTCGCACCTCAACTCAATTCCTCTCTGTAATCCTTAGAATAATAGCTTTGTCTAGGATTGATTTAGGCTTAATTTAGTTGTTAGATTAATTGAGTTGTTATATATTAGGTATTTACTTTAATTAAAACTACTTGTTTTTACGGTTGCACCAGTCCTCCTTTATGGTTATTGATGGTTAGTTAATGGGGGATTTTACCATTAATATCATAGCCTATGGGCGAGTCCAGACTAGTATTTTCTCTGAGCTTAATAAAATCTTTAAATATTCTTCATCGACTCTACATAAATTAGCTAACGATGGTAATTTTTACTGATCACAATTCGTTGTTTTGATCAGGTAGTATTGATCCGGTTTATGGCTTATTTTAATAAGATTTTTCACCAGGAGGCTCTCGCCAGGCGAGTCTGAGAATTAGGCGAGCTAACAAATGCCTCAACTCTTTGCTACTTATACAATGAGACTACATAGTGTGATCCATAGCAGTAGTCTTTACAGAAACTTTATAAAAGTCCACTCTAAGATTCATCGATCCTTCAACCTTCATCTGTGTGAAGCCGACTATCGTTATTTGTAGGGTTAGATGCTGAGCTAAACTAGGCACACTAATTAACCTACCAGAAAACTACCCACACATCTACCAACCACAACGATGAGAAACCCAGTAATTGCCATTGGCTTGGATGCTGCCGACCCTGCCTTGATAGAGCAATGGATATCTCAAGGGCATCTGAAAAACCTGCGTCGCTTACGAGAACAGGGATCTTACGGACGTTTAAAGACATACGAATACTACCGGGCTGAGACTCCGTGGACAACATTCCTCACTGGTTGTTCTCCTGAGCAAACAGGGTACTGGGCACCTCTGAAAATTAAGGAAGGCACTTACGAAGTAGAAGACATTCAAGCCTACGACTTTGCTGAGTATCAACCCTTCTATGCCTTGGGAGATGACTATCGGGTGGCAGTCTTTGATATGCCTCAAGCTCCCCTTTCCAATCAGGTCAATGGCTTGCAAGTCCTTGCTTGGGGAGCTCACTCTCCTCAGACTCCCAGTCATTCCATACCCAAATCCTTGCTACAGGATTTGATTGATAAGCATGGTGAGCATCCTGTCTTACGCAAAGACCATGCCAGTATTATGGATGTGGCAGCACTCAAGGGTCTTCAGGCACAACTCGAGATTGGTATCGCCCGCCGGGGTGCCATTTGTCAAGACTTGTTGCAGCAGATGCCGTGGGATTTCTTCTTAACAATCTTTGGTGAAACTCATACTGCAGGGCATTACTGCTGGCACCTGAGTCAGCAGGATCATCCTCTCTACCCATCTGTAGGTGCTAAATGCCCTGGAGATCCCGTGTTAGAAATTTTTGAAGCTATTGACGAAGCTATTGGTGGAATTTTGAGCAAAGCCCCGGATAATGCCCAGGTCGTAGTATTTGCTGCCCATGGTATGGGGTCTAACGTCATGGATCTACCGAGTATGTTGTTCCTGCCAGAATTTCTCTATCGCTGGAGTTTCCCAGGTAAATATGGCATTGCTCGTGGCAAATATGGTCAACCCCCAGAACCCCTAGTCAATGATGCCAGGGCGAAAAAGGGTTGGATGGGGAAAGTGTGGAGCCTCAAGCATGAATCGAATCCACTCAAAGGTTTTTTAAGACGTCAACTCCCTACCAAACTTTTCAATCCTATCGAACCCTTGTTTGGTTCCACTCCTGGACCAGATCTCATTTCTCCGTTCAAGATGCAGGCAGAATCCGATCCATTCTTCTTCCAAAGTCCATCGTGGTACCAACCCTGCTGGCCTCAGATGAAAGCATTCGCGCTGCCTAGTTATTCGGAAGGATATATCAGAATTAATCTCCAGGGAAGGGAACCTAACGGTATTGTCACCCCTGATCAGTATGATGCTGTATGTGAGGAATTGACTCAAAAACTCTACCAGCTTAAAGATGCTCGCACTGGGGAACCAATGGTCAAGGAAATTATCCGCACCCGCAAATCAGCAACTGAAACCGGTCCCAAATTACCTGATGGTGACTTAGTCGTTATCTGGCAAGAAAAATATGCCACTGACGTAGTAGATAGTCCGGATATTGGACGCATTGGTCCAGTGCCCTTTAATCGTACTGGTTCTCACCGCTCTGATGGATTTTTGGTGATTAAAGGACAAGATATTGAGCCAGGTTCTAGTTTACCAGCTGGTCATTCTCTAGATTTAGCCCCGACTATTCTGAATTTGATGGGAGCGCCGATTCCTGACTATTTTCAGGGTAAGCCTCTCTCGGCAATTAAAGAAACTGTTGTGGTTGGTTAACTTAAACTTAACTATACCGTTTTTATTTTAGATGTAAACCTAGAAGGTCTTTTGTTATTTTGCAATAAAACTCCGGAGCTCTTGCCCCTATTGCATAAATGCCTATTGCTAGCATGCCTTTTTTGGCAATACTGCTGTTTACAACCTATATATAAACGCTATAGTTACTTACATAGTTTAATTAGTCGCAAAGGGAATTGAGTGTTTTTTGTTCAATGTTTTTTGTTGAGTGAGGATCAACAAAAAACAATCAAACACTGACCCAAACCCCCCTATACTAAGTGTTATCACGTGTTATCACTAAGTGTTATCACTAAGTAATAGCACTAAGTAATAGCACTAAGTAATAGTTGTGAACCCAGAGATTCTTCAATGTCCATTCTCAAGTTTTGGATAGCAGGGTTAATTACTACCGTGGCAGCAATAGGTGTATCAGTTCCCAGTTGGGCTCTACCACTGTCTCCTGGCGATCGCCTTAGACTCTTTGTGGCTGGTGAAGAAGAAATCCCCGAAGCTGAACGTTTCAGTGCCACCTATGAAGTTAATCTGGATGGTTCCCTCAAATTCCCCTACCTAGACCCTATACCGGCAGCGGGTCGAGAAGTATCAGAAATCGAGGAAGACCTAGTCAAGGGTTTGCTGGCAGGGGGCTTTTTTCAGCCTGATTTCCTCAAAGTCAGCATTCAACTGTTTGAGTGGGCTCCAATTCAGGTAACTGTGGGAGGAGCGGTTTTTGAACCTGGTCGGGTTTTGATTAATGATACGGATTCTAAAGGTCGAGACTTACCGGCATCGATTGCTACTGTCTCAGGAGACTATCCTCCAGAACGCTACCTAACCTTTGCTATTTTAACGGCTGGCGGCATCAAACCAAATGCCAATATTGAACAGGTGCGCTTGGTTCGGGGTGAACAGGAACAGGTAATTGATTTATCTGGTGTGTTCACCGGATCACCAGTGGAGGATATTCCCTTGATTGCTGGAGACCAAATCATTGTTCCTACTCGGGAGTTGCCTCAATATTATCTAGCCAGACCTTCCCAGCTTACTCCCTCAACTATTCCTGTGTTTCTCTCCAATCTGACTAATCCCAATAATGGACGAGACCTTAGAATCCAGGAAGTTGAATATGGCTCCCGTCTATCTCAAGCTGTAATTGCTGCTAGTTGTGTTGGAGGTACAGAAAGCACAAATGCAGATCGCCGTGCTCTGTTACTGCAAACTGACCGTACTACTGGGGAAACTCTGGCAATAGAACGTTCTGTAGAGGACTTGGTAAAGAAGCCTAATGATGAGCAAGTTAATCCAGTGCTGATGCCAAGAGATAGTGTCGCTTGCTATGATTCAACGGTCACTAATGTCAAAAGTGTTTTTGACTTTATTGGGGATATCTTCAATCCCATTCGGATTATTAGAGACATATTTATACCCTAATTCATATTGAGGATAGCTCAAATGTTATAATTAATCTATCACAAGTTATAAGCTCACGAGATCTGACTCTTCATCAGGGGTTTATTGGTTAAGGGTTTAAGCCATTGCTTGATAGTGGTATAAAACTATCTGCCAAGTCTTTAATAATAGAAGCTATAAAAAATTATCACTTAAGACTACAACTTAAGACTACAACTTAAAACTAAAAATGTGGATTTGCCAGGTGAGATGCTCCAATGACTACTAATTATAATACCATAGCCCCATATCCCTATGAAAAATCAAATCTCATGCCTCTACGTTGGCTATTTTACTTGTGTTTAGGGATATCTATTAATGCCGGAATTTGGGGATTAACATTTTTTTATTTGAAATCAGCTAAACCAACTTATACCAGTACATGGGCAGTATCACTTCCTGTCTCAGGCTCATCCACAAGAATTAATATCCCACAATTAGGGGGAGCGAGTTCAGATGTTAGGTCACCATTTGGCGATCGCTCCCATGACCCGAGGGAAAAGATGAAATTCATTGCGGAAAGTAAGCCGGTACTGAAGAATGCTGGCAGTGTACTGAACATGTCCTCTGAAGAGTTGGGCAAGCCTAGGGTCAAAATCGTTGACAATTCAACTATGATGGCCTTTGAAATCAAAGGAGACTCTCCTGAAGAAGCCCAACAAAAAGCTTTGGCTATGTACCAGGCTTTCCAGGATAGACTTGAACAACTTAGGCAAGAAGAATTAGTAGACAATCAGCTACCAGTTCAAGCTGATTTGGAGGCAGCTAAGAAAAATTTAGCAAACATTCAGAGAAGCCTGTCTGAACACAAAGCTAGAACTGGATTGAACTCGAAAGAACAAGTTAACCAACTATCATCCACTATAGAGAGTTTACGACAACAACAAATCGATTTGTTGGCACAAGGCCGAGAAGCAAAAGCTAATCTCAGCAACCTATCAGCTAATCTCAAGTTGTCGTCTGGACAAGCTGCTGATGCTTTTGTACTTAAGGCTGACCAGATATTTCAGCAAACCCTAAGGGAATACAGTCAGGCTACCGCAGCCCTGACGGTTTTGAGTTCCAAATACGGTTCCAAGCATCCATCTGTAGTGGACGAAAAGAGCAAGCAAGAGAGTGCTAAAGCAGCTTTGCTACAGCGTAGTCAATCTCTGTTAGGTCGCCCCATGTCTTTGGCAATTATCGACCAGCTCAGTGTTAACTCTGGGCCTGAAACTGGTTCTTCTCGGGAAAATTTGCTGCGCCAAATTGTTGAGGTGCAAGCACGGCAAGAGGGTGTGGAAGCTAGAGCCTGGGTATTAAGCAACCAGATTACTCAGCTGGAAGCCAAACTCAGACAAATGAGCCAGGATGCCTTGAGGATGGAGATCCTAGAACGCAATATGCGCATTGCGGAAACTATCTATGCTTCAACCTTAACTCAATCAGCGATTGGTCGATTCAACCAATCCCTTTCCTATCCTCAAGTTCAGCTGCTAGCTGAACCCAGCTTACCCCCAGACGCTATAGCACCGAAAAAGTCATCGGCCTTACTTGGTGCAGCAGCTGGTTCCTTGTTAATTAGTGCAGGACTATTTTTACTCTGGTTACGTCCCCATTTGCAAGGTAAATCACAGCGGTCAATCTACGACAAAGTAGAATCGTTTAACTCTGATGTTCCACCCTTACGTTCTCAACCATCAAATAATAGCTTGACAACATCTAATAGCTTAACATCGCCAATGGGGAACCAAAGAAAAGATTTTTGATGCAACTAATCTATTTTTTATCAAGCTAGACATCATAGACTGGCACCAGTAACCTAAGCCATTAGGCAGGCTTTAATGAAACCGCAAAACTTTGAAGAAAAAGTAGTTTTCTATTATATAATATCCACCTACTTATTATTTTTTTTAGGTGCACAGTTTGTTTTTGCCCCAGCCCTAGCTTGGCTGCTAACTTTTTATCTAATTAAAAAGCTTTGGCAGCAAACATCAGATACTCCACCGGAAGAAAGGATTCGGATTCCGATTGGAGTCTGGATCTGGATTGTTTGCATATCAGTAATTGGTCTAGCCTTAGTTGTGGGTCATTTGGATTGGGGCTTCTCAACTATTAAAACTATCAAATCTTTTATTAACTCCTTTTTGAGAACTTGGGCGCTTCTGGCCTTATTTCCTTTAATTGGTTCCCTCAACATCCGACCACAAATAATCTATAGAGCAATTTCTATCCTTTCCCTACAAACTCTGATCTTAGTACCACTTACCTATGGGTTAAGTCTGACTGGGTTAGAGATGCCCTTGTATACTAGCAGCCTCATGGCAAAAATTGGGGGTAACAGTGATCGTTACTACGCCATAAGTCCTTACGTGATACAAAGTGGTGAAACACGCCTTTTCTTATTTGCTCCTTGGGCTCCAGCATTGGCATTTGCCTGTAACGTACACTTTTTTCTTAGTAGTAGAGACCCGGACATAAAGTGGCGTTTTATTGGTATGATTGGCTGTGCTGCTGCAATTGTGGGTTCAGTGTCACGGATGGGGATAATCTGCTTAGTGGGTATACCAATACTGGTAACATTTTTGGTAAATCTAACCGAACCCGCTATCCAAATTACAGCAGGAATAGGGAGTTTTATTGGTGGTCTATTTGGTCCCCAACTGCTGATGATAGCTAGAAACTTGAAAGACTCTTTTTCCAGTCAAAGATCTGATTCTTCGCGGGTTAGATCGGTCTTAGCCAGGCTTTCTCACCGTAAGTGGGAAGAAGATGCACCCATTTGGGGTCATGCAATTAAAGTGGGTAAAGGCCCTGATGTTGTCGCTAATATGCCTATTGGAAGCCACCACACTTGGTATGGTGCCTTATATACTCATGGAATCGTCGGGTTTATTGGAATATTAATTCCTATAGTCTATACTTTTATAGAGCTTTTAATTAAAGCTCAAAGGAGTAAACTTGCCACAACAGCACTAACAATACTATTAATTTGTATCCTCTTCTCGTTTGGTGAAAATCTAGAAGGATTAGCTTACCTCTACTGGCCTGGTTTGGTTGTAATAGGAATGGGACTCAAATAGAAATTATCAAGGGGTTTTTATAGACCTTTTGTGGGTAATTACCATGAACTAATTATATTATACAAAAAAAGGATAATCGCCATGGCCACCATATCTATAATAGTTCCAGTTTATAACGGAGAAAAAACTATATTAGAAACGATCCAATCGATTCAAGCACAAACCTTTTCAGATTTTGAGTTAATTATTATTAATGACGGCTCAACTGATGGTACATTAGATGTCATCAGTAAAGTCAACGATCCTCGATTGAAAGTGTTCTCCTATGAAAATGGCGGATTACCAGTGGCTCGTAATCGTGGTATTAGTCGCTCTAGGGGCGAATTTATTACGTTTATAGATGCTGATGATTTATGGAAACCCGATAAATTGGAGCTACAGTTAGCAGCACTGGAAAAAAATCCAGAAGCTGGAGTTGCTTACAGTTGGACAGCATTTATAGATGAGAATAGCAAATTTTTGTTTGCTTGGGAACCACTTTATTGGGAGGGTAATGTTTATCCTGAATTACTAATTCGTAACTTTATATCCAGTGGTTCCAATATCATGGTAAAGCGGAAGTATATTGAAGCTGCTGGAGAATTTGACCCATCCCTGAAATCAGTTGAAGATTGGGATTATTACCTGAGGCTAGCAGCTTTATGTCCTTTTGTACTGGTTCCTAAATACCAAATTCTCTACCGTCGCTCTTCCCAGTCAATGACTTCTAAAGTCGATGTCATGGAGAACGCGAACCTAATTGTAATTGAAAGAGCCTTCAAGGCAGCTCCACCAGAACTAAAATATCTTAAAAACGAGAGTTTAGCAAATGCTTATCGTTATCTAGCTAAGCAATGTATAGCTAATGCTTTTGATGAGGAAGGAGTAAAGCTAGCTAGTCAAAAACTCAGCTATTCCATAAAGCTTTCCCCCAAAATTCTGCTAAGTAATGAAACTATGCGTCTAATTTTAAAACTATTAATTATTAAACTTATGCCTAAAAAAATAGCTGGACATTTAATCCAAGTCATCGGCGAAAAAATGCCGATGGTATCTGTTGATAATCAGATGATTTCAGAGCACTAACTACCACTAAAATTTTACAGATATCAATTTCGACAGATATCAATCATCACAAGGATGGCAGGATGGGAGATCCACTGTGAAAATTGTCAAAACAATCGGGAGTCGCATAAAGCACAAACTAGGTAACAGTAGCACTTTTACTCGCAATCTTGGTTGGATGGGAGTGGCCCAGGCATTTATTCGGGTTTCTCGCTTAGGTGCAACGTTTATTTTACCACGCTTCTTAAGTCCCCATGACTTTGGATTAGCTGCATTGGTTCTGACGACCTATGAATATTCACAAACAGTAACTCGGATCGGTGTTCATGCTAGAATTATACAGGCGGAAGCTGATGAGCTTGAAGAGATTTGTAATAGTGCTTATTGGTTAAATTGGGTACTTTTTGGAAGTCTATTCGTTTTCCAGTGTCTTGCTGCTTTTCCAGTTGCGTGGTTTTATAAAGATAACCAACTTATTTTACCAATTTGTCTATTAGCATTTAATTTTTTGATTGCTCCCTTAGGGGCAGTACAGTCAGCACTAATTCAAAGAGATAATCGAATTCAAATAACGGCTACAGCAAGAGCTCTCAGATATGCCACTGCCAATATTCTAACGGCTGTATTTGCTGTCCTTCATATGGGAATGTGGGCGATAGTACTTCCCATACTAATAGCTAGCCCTATAGAATTCATTAGCTATCTGTTCAAACATCCCTGGCGGAGAACTGGCTCTTTCACAACCAAATACTGGGGAAGAATTTTTCGATTTGGAATCAATTTCCTGGGAATTGAACTTTTAAAGACTCTTAGGGAAACTCTCGACTATATTATCATTGGTCGCTTTATAGGAATTGACCTATTAGGTGTTTACTACTTTGCTTATAATGCTGGATTGGGAATTAGCTTAACTATAGTCCAATCGATTACTACTGCTTTATACCCTGCCCTATGTGAAGTACGGACAAACTTATCGAAATTTAAGCAAACATACTTTAACAGTCTAAAGACGATTGGAAAAGTAATTGTTGGTTTTGTTGCTTTACAATCAATTCTAGTTCCGTTTTATATCCCCATTATGGTTGGGGAAAAAATTAATACGGAAGGCTGGAGCATGGTGGTTCCCATCGTGATTTTAGTTTGCTTATCAGCAATTCCTAGACCTTTTGATATTGCTGGCTTTCAGCTTTTGGCAGCCATTGATAAACCGCAAATTGGCTTGCTCTGGAATATCTTATTTACCATGATATTTTCCTGTACTCTGCTGATAGCAGTGAAATCGGGAATCATCACGGTGGCTATATCGGTTTTACTGGTTCATGCCCTTTTAATTCCCTTATTTGTGGTTTGGTCTGCTAGGTATGTCTTTGGTAAACCTCAAACCTCTCCTGTAACCTTAGAGCATACTGTACTCCAATCTCATACTGTACTCCAATGTCACGATGAGACTGATACTGATCAGTTTTATGTCAGCCAATGGACATTATCATTCGCCAGTAGTGGGACATTCCCTAACACTCAGGGTTCTGAATTTCGTGATGCTGACAGTCATAACAGTCATAAAATTAATAGCAGTCATAGCAGTTATAGCAGTGCAGGGTTAAGCGATCGCATTGATGACCCCAGAAAACACCTGAAGTTGATTGCTGAAAGTGTGACGGTTTTAGAAGAAGCGGCAAAGCAGCTAAATATATCTGTAGATAGCTTAGATAAGCCTTCGATTCAACTAATCGATAACTCTACAATGATGGTTTTTGAAATTTCAGGAGTCACCCCTGAGGAAGCGCAACGAAGAGCCTTCGCTATTAATCAGGCGTTTAACACAAGACTGGAAAAACTCAGGAAGGAAGAAATTGCTCAACAACAAAAGACTATCCCAGAGTATATAAAATCAGCGGAAAACGATCTAGAAAAAGCACAGCAACGCCTAGCTGAAAAAACAGCGAACATAGGATTACCCTTAAACCAGCTCTTAGAGACAATAGAAGCACTACGGGGGAAAAAGATTGAATTACGGCGCAAAAAGATTGAATTGCTGGCTGAACTAGTCCGCACTCAGTCTGATCATGGTTATTCTGCAAATCCTCAGATCATGAATCCTATTGACTATAAGCCTCAAGCTAGCTTATTCCAAGATGCTCCGCCCTTAGAAATGGATGATATTAAACTACAACTACAAGGTAGTGAGGACAAGGGCAGGGATCTAGAGTTTCAGATTTCTCAGCTTGAAGTAAAACTTAGCAAAATGTCTCAAGATGCCTTGACTATGGAGATATTAGAGCGAGATTTACGCATTGCACAAACCGTCTATTCCTCTGTTTTAAGCCAATGGGAAATGGTTCAGTCAGACTCATCTATTATGTATTATCCTCAACTGCAATTGGTAGCGGGTCCTACCTTACCCTCTAGATCACAAATGCCAGATAGTCTAGTACACTTGGGCAGAAAATTGTGATCAGTTCCTGGAAATATGATAGTGCTCAGGAAGCAATTTTTAGTCGTCAGTTGTCAGTTTCAAGTATTTATCTATTTTTTTTGATAATTTTTTTTTAAAAAAAGTAAATCAAAACTATTTATATTTCAAACCAGTGTTCAAACAATGAAACATGTTTCTGTCATTATTCCAGTCTACGGAGTTGAAAACTATATTGCAGCAGCGGTGCAGTCTGTTCTCGACCAGACCTATACCAACTTTGAAGTGCTGATTATTGACGATGAATCCCCAGACAGTAGTATAAAAATTTGTCAAGAATTCTCGGATGATCGAATTAAGATTATTCATCAAACTAATCGGGGACTTGCTGGAGCGAGAAATACAGGAATTCGCCATGCCAAAGGAGATTATTTAGCGTTTTTAGATGGGGATGACTTGTGGTTGCCTCAGAAACTGGAAAGACATATTGAACACTTAGAAAAATTTCCAGAGGTAGGGGTTAGTTTTAGCCGTTCAGCATTAATTGATGAATCTGGAAATTTATTGAACACTTATCTAATGCCTAAGTTAAAGGACATTACCCGATCAGATTTATTCCGGTCTAGTCCTATTGGGAATGGTTCAGCTCCGGTAATTAGACCGGAAGTCTTTGAAGCGATTAGGTATCAAGATAACCTTTACGGCACTACAGAAGATTTTTACTTTGATGAAAACTTCCGCCGCGCTGAAGATATTGAATGTTGGCTACGTATTGCGATTCAGACAGACTGGAAAATTGAGGGAATCCCTGAAGCACTAACCTTATATCGAGTGAATTCAGCCAGTCTTTCAGCAAACTTAGTCAAACAGTTAGATTCCTGGAAACAAGTACTAGAAAAAACTCGCTCCTACGCTCCTGAATTGATTGAAAAGTGGGGAAATTTAGCCCTGGCCTATCGATTGCGGAACTTTTCTCGTAGTGCAGTACGTCTCAAAGATGGACCAATGTCTGTCAAACTAATTAACAGTGCTTTGGCAACTTACTGGCGTCTTCTCTTGGAAGAACCAAGCCGTACCCTTCGGACTTTGGCTGCTGCTTATTTACTTTGGCTGTTGCCTAAGCCCCTATATTCCTACCTGGAAGTTCTGGCTGTCAAAATAGTGGGAATGATCCAAAGACGTCAGATTTTACAAGACAAACTTGGGCAATAATTGTCTGAGTCATTTAAGATAAGATTGGTGATAAAATGAAAAAAGTTTCCGTCATTACTCCAGTATACAACGTTGAGAAGTATATTGCTGCTACAGTACAGTCAGTTTTGGATCAAACTTACCAAAATTTTGAATATTTACTGATTGATGATGGTTCTCCTGACCACAGTGTAGAGATTTGCCAGCAGTTCCTAGACCCCAGAATCAAAATTATTCGTCAGGAAAATCAGGGAGCAAATGCAGCAAGGAATGAAGGAATCCGCCAAGCCCAGGGAGAGTATTTAGCATTTTTAGATGGCGATGACCTATGGTTGCCTGAAAAGCTAGAAAAACATATTGAACATTTGGAAAATAATCTCAAATTGGGGATTAGCTTTAGCTGTTCGGCGTTTATCGATGAAGCGGGAAATTCTCTAGGCATCTATCAACTACCCAAGCTCAAGGAAATCACCATCGGTGACATAATTTGCCGTAATCCTATTAGTAATGGCTCCTGTGCCGTGTTCCGCAAGGAGGTATTTGAAGCCATTAAGTATCAAGAGACTATTAACGGAAAGAGCAACGACTTTTATTGGGATGAAGAATTGCAAGGGTCACAGGATTTGGATTGTTGGTTTCGCATTGCTATCCAAACCAATTGGCACCTGGAAGGCATTGCTGATTCTTTGACTCTATACCGAGTAAATTCCGGTGGTATATCAGCTAACTTGTTCAAAAAACAAAGGTCTTGGGAACAGGTAATAGAGAAGACTCGTTCCTATGCTCCTGAGGTGGTGCTTGAGTGGGAAAACCGCGCCCGTGCTTACCATTTGAGGTATCTAGCTCGTAGGGCAGTTACCTTGAGAGATGGTGCCATGGCTGTCCAATTCTTCAACGAAGCTCTGGGTACCTACTGGCAGATGCTCTGGGAAGAACCACGTCGTACCGTGTTAACCGGGGTTGCGGCCTATTTGCTTTGGCTTATACCTGAGAATCTTTACAAGTATATAGAAGCTTTAGCTTTAAAAACCACAGGGTCTTCACAAAAGCGCCGGATTTCTCAAGCAATCAGAGGTACATGAAATTTCATCTATTTAGCAAATAGCTAAAGCTCTGCTACCAATGCATACTGGTTAATGGGTAATGGATCATGCCTCTGTCAATGATCCATTACCCATTAACTATCTGTACCATCTATAAAGCGATGCAGCAAAGGAACAGGGAGTCTCCACAGGACAAACAGCGGTGCGGACGCAGGTGACCCACACAGCCCCTCCCCATTCGCGACGGCATCAAGACAGTGAAATTGGATATTTTGTGAGTTGTAGCTAATTGTAAAATTTATGTCTACTAATTGTGAAAATTATATCTAGTCTTTATAAATTAAATCTTTCCCTAGACAGTTTTTTTTTGCTATACTTTTCAAGTATGATTTACTTCTATAAAGTCTGGTTATAACGCTTTTATATCACCTGACAGCCATGGCATATTGAAATCATGATATTGCTTAATTGTCTACTTGTGGCTTTCGCTGTATTATACAAATGTAGTATACAGTAATAATGCTACTTGAGAGTATATTCTACAATTACACAAAAACTATTATCAAAAAACTGATAAATTTTATTTATATTTATCTGGGTGGCAACAAGCGCCCCAAAGTACTTGCTAGATCTAGGTTTAAGGTTAAAATGGAGACCAAACTATCTATAGATAGACAAACTATAGATAGTTTTAATTACTTAGAACTATATACCTGATTATTTAGTCTAAGTTTATGAAAAATTAGTGTAATAATGTTGTTAAGTTTGATTAACAACATTATTACAAATAATTATTATATTATACCGTATCTGTAAACAGCTTAATAAATTTTAATCCATGAAAACTGTTTCGATAATTATCCCAGTATACGGCGTTGAAAAGTATATTGCTACCGCAGTACAGTCGGTGATAAACCAGACTTATAAAAACTTTGAAATGTTGATTATTGACGATGATTCTCCCGATGAAAGTGTAAAAAATTGTCGGCAATTCTCCGATCCCAGAATTAAAATTATTCACCAAAATAATCGGGGACTTGCTGGAGCGCGAAATACAGGAATTCGCCATGCCAAAGGAGATTATTTAGCGTTTTTAGATGGAGACGACTTGTGGTTACCTCAGAAACTGGAAAGACATATTGAACACTTAGAAAAATTCCCAGATGTCGGGATTAGTTTTAGCCCTTCTGCTTTAATTGATGAAGATGGAAATTTTATGGGTGCCTATCTAATGCCTAAGCTCAGTAATATTACTATATCTGATTTGTTTCGAGAGAGTCCGATCGGTAACGGTTCGGCTGCTGTAGTTCGTCGGGAAGTCTTTGACACAATTAAGTATCAGGATAATCTTTACGGCTCTACAGAAGATTATTACTTTGATGAAAACTTCCGTCGTGCTGAAGATCTTGAATGTTGGCTTCGCATCGCTATTCAAACTGACTGGAAAATTGAAGGAATACCTGAAGCATTAACCCTGTATCGAATTAATACACAAGGGTTATCAGCCAATCTCTTGAAGCAGTTTGAGTCTTTAGAACAAATGATTGAAAAGACCCGTTCCTATGCTCCCACACTGACAAGCCGATGGGAAAATATTTCTAGGGCTTACCAATTACGGTACTTGGCTAGGAGTGCGGTTCGCCTTAAAGTAGGTTCAGATGCTGTGACACTTATACATCGCTCATTATCCAATCACTGGCTTATCCTACTAGAACAGCCACGGCGAACAATCTTAACCTTAATAGCGGCTTATATGCTTTGGTTATTACCGAAGTCTTTATATGCTCAAATTGAATTGCTTGTCTCTAACCTGCTAAAAAATGTTAAAAAACAGCCTGTTGTCCAAAATTAGTACGGCTGCGCGGAATTAAAAATTATAAATTAAAAATTACCAAACCTTATATAATCAGCTGATTATATAAGCGTTTACCTAGTTTTCAACTATATCTTTATTTACCTTGTGCTTTTCTAGCATGGTCAACTAATTTAAAGGTGCGAAATACAATGAAAAAAGTATCGGTAATTATTCCCGTCTATAAGGTTGATAAATACATAGCAGCTACAGTAAAATCTGTGCTCAATCAAACCTATCAAAATTTTGAGCTGCTACTCATTGATGATGGCTCTCCTGACAACAGTATCGAAATATGTCAACAAATTAAAGATCCGAGAATTAAAATTATTCATCAGGATAATCAAGGCGTATCAGCGGCTAGAAACACTGGAATTCGTCATGCTGAAGGAGAGTATATGGCTTTCTTAGATGGAGATGACCTCTGGGTTCCAGAAAAGCTAGAAAAGCATGTTTTGCATCTAGAAACATCACCCCATGTAGGAGTCAGTTTTAGCTATTCTGCGTTCATTGATGAAACAGGAACTCCGTTAGGAATCTATCAAATAGCCAAAACTAAAGATATAACTACAGATTATATCATGTGTCGTAATCCCATTGGTAATGGTTCAACACCAGTGATTCGGCGAGAAGTGTTTGAAGCAATTCGATACCGAGACGAGCAGGGTAGGGAGGATGCTTATTTTGATACTGAATTGCACAATATCGAAGACGTGGAATGTTGGCTGCGCATGGCGATTAAAACTGATTGGCACATGGAAGGTTTGCCAGAACCTCTGACTTTATATCGTATTCATTCACAAGGGCATTCAGCTAGTATACTCAAGCATATAAATTCTCTAGAAAAGGTGATTGAGAAAACACGTGCCTATGCTCCAGAGGTAATTGCTGAATGTGAAAACCCAGCCCGCGCCTATTATTTACGGTTTGGTGCTCGACGTGCACTCAGCATCAACGAAGGCTTGATGGCAACAGAATTGTTTAATAAGGCTTTAGCGACTTACTGGCGTATTTTGCTAGAGGAACCGCTTCGTACTCTGTTGACCGGGGCTGCTGCTTATTTGCTCCGACTTTTACCTAAAACTATTTACCAGCAAATGGAAGCTGTGGCTTTAAAAACCACAGGAGCTTCACAAAAGCGCCAAATTTCTCAGGAGCAAGCTTAATATTTGATAGGGGGCTTCACAAACACTTTGTAAAGTTTTTATCGAACTTTGTATATCAAACTGCTAAACCATGATTAGTTTCTGCTATAAACTAAAAGCTAAGGTTTATACGCGGCTAAAAAATGAATCTACCTTTAACCATAAAAACTCACCTGAAAGAGTTATTAATTGGCACACCGTTTGAGTCTGGGGCAAGAAGTATTGTTGATTTGATCAAGCCTCCTAGCCAAAAGATACTGACCAGCAGGAAAGATGATACCTATGTCTATCAGATTATGAAGCGGATTTTAGACAAATCCTCAAACTGTATCGATGTGGGTGGCAACATGGGGAGTGTGTTGACAAAAATATGCCAACTGTCTCCCCTCGGTGAGCACTATGCTTTCGAGCCGCTCCCTCGGCTGGCTACTCGGCTGCAAAAACGGTTCCCAAAGGTTGATGTTAGGCAAATTGCTTTGAGTGATTTAGAGGGAGAAAGCACCTTCTGGCATGTTGTTGATGCCCCAGCACTGAGTGGTCTAAAACAAAGAGACTACAGCTATTGGGGCTATAACAATGCTGAAACAGCATCTATTGCTATCAAAACTCAAAAACTTGATGACATCATTCAACCTGACTTCAAGGTTAATTTCATTAAGGTAGATGTAGAAGGAGCAGAGTTTCAGGTTTTCAAAGGTGCTATCCGAACCTTAAAAACTCACAAGCCTTACCTAGTATTTGAATTTGGTCATAGTGGCATGGTTGATTATAAAACAACGCCAGGTATGATGTATGAGTTGCTAGTCAATCAGTGTGGTTTGAAAATTTTTAATCTTAACAGTTGGCTAGAGGGGTTAGCTCCACTCAGTGAGCCTGAATTTAGGATAATCTGTGAAGAAGACTCTGCTTGGAATTTTTTGGCTACGCCTTAGCAATAGCTATAAAACACAGGAGCATTCTGTAGGATTTAGGAAAAACTGGGTAACAAATCCTATAAATCGCTATAAAAATAGTAGGGTTGGTTATTAAAGTACTCTACTAGTAGAGTTACTGGGTAAGTCTTGTCCAAGTTGCTGATTCTATTATTTCTATGATTGACTGGCTTGCGATCGCACTCAGGGTGCTTTTAGGCTTATTTATTTTTGCGATTGGGCTAACCTTTGCTAAGTGGATTGCCAATCACCGGATTCGAGCTATTACCCAACCCAACCGTTGGTTTAGGCAAAGGGTTACTCTAGGACTGATGCTCCTGACTAGTTTGATGATGCTGGGGTCAATTGTATTAGTCACTGATATCGTTAAGGTAAATTCAGGACAGGCTGAGGTAGTTAGCTCTGGGAAATACCAGAACAATATCCGCCTCGGAACAACTAATGTAGCGATCGGAGGTGGTGGTTATGTCACTGGTGTTTACCTCCATCCACTGGAGAAAGACTTAGTTTATATTCGGACTGATGTGGGTGGCTTCTATCGTTGGGATGAGTCGAAGCAACGTTGGATTCCCCTGACAGAACACTTTCCCTTCTCTGAGAGAAACTACTATGGAGGAGAAGCACTAGCTGTTGATCCCAATGATCCAACTATTGTCTATATTGCGGCTGGAAAATATCCCTGGGCTGAACCGGGAGCACTATTTAAATCTACCGATAAAGGACAAACTTGGACAAAGTTGAACCTAGAGCTCAAGATGGGGGCTAACCACAAGAAAAAATGGCTAGGAGAGAGACTAGCTGTTGATCCGTTCAATTCCAATATTATCCTGTTCGGCTCTAGAGAAGATGGACTCTGGAAATCATCGGATGCTGGTGCTACCTGGGAAAACGTTACCTCTTTAGGTAAACCAAATAACAAAATTGGTATTACAGCGATTGTCTTTGATAAACACGTACCGGGTTTAGTGTATGCTTCGCCCTATGGAGATGGCATTTACAAATCTACTGACTCTGGGGTCAGCTGGACTCAGGTAGCTGGTAGCCCAAAAACAGTCAATCGCATGGCTGTGGGAAACAATAATATCCTCTACGTCACCAGTACCAGTAATCGTGGAGTCCACAAGTATGACAATGGTGTCTGGAAAACCATGAAACCAGGGGGATCTAATCGCATTTTTGGTACGCTCAGTGTTAATCCTGCTAATCGTGAGGATATTATTGTTGCCCTAAACCGCACACAAAAAACCAAATTCTACCGTTCCCTGGATGGCGGCACTACCTGGAAACAGAAGACTGCTTCTGTTAACAACACTATTCCCTGGTGGCCGAAGAAGTATTTTGCTAATCATATGGCAGATATGGAGTTTGACCCGAAAGTACCGGGAAGAGTGTGGTTTACGGATTGGTACGGTGTATGGCGGACAGACGATCTTAATGCTAATCCCGTTGTTTGGACTAACTATGCCGCTGGACACGAGGAAGTTGTTCCGTTTACTCTGGTTTCACCACCCCGTGGCCCGATACTTGTAAGTGGGGTGGCGGATGTGGATGGTTTCTACCATAACCAAGGATTAGATACTTACCCGTCTCAACGACTTGGTCTGGGGGAGCCCGGTAAGTCATTCCAGGATACCTATAGTATTGCTTACTGTGAAACTAAACCCTTACAAATGGTTCGGGTTGGTGGTTACCGCTGGAATTCAACCTATACTGGAGCTACTTCCACCGATGGTGGTCTGACATGGCAACAGTTTGCCTCATTTCCAGACAATACTATGCCGATGCGGGTAGCTATGTCTGCTACTAACCCCAATTTATTTGTTGTGACAGTTAGTCAAGGTCAGCCATTGGGCACTAAGGATGGAGGGATGACCTGGCAAAAGGTTTCAGGATTACCCAATGGTCCCGGTGGTCCATGGAATTGGTCTCAATCTTTAGCGGCAGACCCTGTAGATGGCAACACGTTTTATTACTATGCTAAAGGCAAAGTCTATCGTTCCAATGATGGCGGTTCATCCTTTCAAATTGTGAATGATTCACTGCGGAATGAAGGTTGGCATTCCCTGAAAACGGTGCCAGGGGTTAAGGGCGAAATTTGGCTGAGTCTAGACCGTAAGGGTTTTTATCGCTCTACCGATGGCGGTAAGTCATTCGTTAAGCTGCCTTCAGTAACCAGAGCTCACCTATTTGCTTTTGGTAAAGCACCCCAGGGCAGCGACACTCCAGCACTATATATTTATGGCAATATTGATGGAAATTTTCCCAATCTCGACAATAGGGTTAGGACTCAGGAAGCTAGAGGAAGCTTAGCAAGCTCAGCCAAAAGCCCTGCCCAAGAACCAGGAATATTCCAGTCTCTTGACATGGGACACACGTGGACACGGATGGGCGATCGCTCTCGACCAATTGGCAATAGACCTACTGTGATGGAGGCGAGTAAGCAGGAGTTCGGACTTGTTTTTATTGGTACCAACGGTAGGGGAATATACTACGGATCACAATAGGGTTAATTTTGATGAATTTTTAAGATTTTTATAAAATTTTCCTTGTAATTAGGGGATTCGTTATTGAATAGGGCATACAGTAAATTACTGACTTGTTTCGTGTTAATCAGGGAATAAAACAATGGCAATCCTGCAATTTTTAATCATTAGCGCTATTTGTATGGTGTTAATCAAGTTTGTTGCCTCTTGGTTTGGGTATGGCAACATACCGATACTGAATAAATTAGTGACAATTATTCTCAGCGTCTTCGTCACTTTTGAAATTATTCAGCTGGTGCAAGCTATAATTGTTAAATTTGGTTAACGGTTGAACGCGCACCCGTGGCCGTTCGCGCAGCGTGGCCCAAAGGGCTAATCGCGCAGCGTGGCCTACGGCCTTAAGGCCAGGGTTGAAGGTTGAGGGTTGAACGCGCACCCGTGGCCGTTCGCGCAGCGTGGCCCAAAGGGCTAATCGCG
>WTKN01000297.1:0-11509 GCA_011524395.1 Moorena sp. SS36440bin_2 | reverse complement strand
CACGCGTGGCGTACGGCCTTAAGGTCAGGGTTGAGGGTTTAAGGTTGAACGCGCACGCGTGGCCAAAGGCCAAGGTTTAAGGTTGAACGCGCACGCGTGGCCAAAGGCCAAGGTTTAAGTGTCAAGGGTGACGGTTGACCTTCAATAATATGCGATCGCTTAAATTCTTAATGTTAACTATTATTTAAGTTAACTATTCCCCAATAGTTTCTAGCAGTGTCTGGAGCATCAAATAGGCTGAGGTAGCACCAGGGTCTTGATGTCCAGCACTGCGCTCCCCTAAATAACTGGCTAGTCCCTTCTTGGCCACCAACGGAATAGTATTTTTCATCCCTTCTTCTGCTAAGTTGACAGCCTGTTGCAAGGCTGCTATAAGACTTTATCCTTTATCTACAGCTTGGGGGAAGGCATTGGCTGCGGGTGAAACGAGCATCTAACATGGTCTTATCTCCCAAGTTGGCTTTGCCTCGCTGGACGACTCCTTCCACTGCTGCTTGGAATAGTTTTACCATATCCTTT
This sequence comes from Moorena sp. SS36440bin_2, assembly GCA_011524395.1. Classification (GTDB taxonomy): domain Bacteria; phylum Cyanobacteriota; class Cyanobacteriia; order Cyanobacteriales; family Coleofasciculaceae; genus Moorena. The sequence goes on along the minus strand of WTKN01000297.1, from coordinate 10,990 downwards.
GGTAGACCTGTTCATCGAGCAAATCCTTTCTATTCATGTTTCTAATGGTTCAAGACAAAAATTTGATGTTGATCAGATTTTGCAACGCTTCTGTCTCAATTGATCGAACAACTTGATTTTCTTCAATAAATTTAACATGATGGTCGGCATATTACTCTTCTTTGACACTCCCGGTAGCCCTTATGCCACAGGATTCTTGGATCAACGACCCGACTTGCTATCCCAGGCTTTTACTAAAAACAGTAGAGGTCAGATCTTCAGAAGCGTTAGAATCTAAGACCCAGCCACATGCTCTGCCATACCCAAGGCTCAATTAACGATATTGATGGCGGCGTTGTGGTCACCTTCGCGTAGCGTCGCCTTTGGCGAATCTAATTCCCATCCACAAAAACAGCCATGATTTCTAGTGTAAGCAGTCAACTTTCAGTAGTCAGCTTACTGCTTAATGCTTACGATTATAAAATGTTTTAACCTTTTTATAAATTGAAACTAAAAAACTAATTTATAGCAATTTTTACCCTAATGAGGACATATTTGTTTTCCTGTCCCCTCTTCTTTATTCCCTGTTCCCTATTCCCTAAAACCATAAACTCTGTACCTCACAAAAATGAAAGAATTTATATAGGTCTCGATAATAATTTTTAGGTAAATTTTTGTTTATTTTACATTTTTTTATCTAGATAATTTCTATTTTTTTTTAATCTTTAACAGGTCTGGGTTAAACCTAAATGGTAGTACAATCCCCATAGCAATTGTCCAAAATAGGGTAAAAGATAAGGAAATTCAACCATGATCATAACCAAACCAATGTCATCTCAACGATATGCAGAATTTGACCAGGTCTTCCAGTTGTTTGATGCCAATGGTGATGAATTCATTAGTCGTCAGGAGATCATTGATGCTCTAGAAGTTTTGGGACAAGGCATTTCCCTTCAAGACCGAACCAATCTTTTCAATCTGCTCAACACAGATGATGTTGTGACACGGGATGCCTTTATGGAGTGGATGGTAAACCGCCAAGATCTCGATATTAGGGCTGATATGCGATAGGTGTTTGAACTGATTGATGTTGATGGTAGTGGCAAATTATCCATTGAGGAGTTCACGCAGATTATCCGGTGCTTCAACACTACCGTAACTGATTCAGAAATTGCTGCTTTGGTCAGACAAGCTGATTTAAATGGAGATGGTGAAATTGATTTTGAAGAGTTTATTGCCACTCAGACTTATGAATCGGCTCTGAAGATTTCGATCGCAGGCTTACGCAGTTTCAAAAAGATTTTACCGAAAAAATTGGGTTTAAAGCCCCGTCCTTATAGGACGGCTTTCTTTTTCAGCTAAAACTTGACAGTTTTCACAGAGCGTGTTATAATCTAATTATAAACAATAAACTAAAAAGCTAGATAAATACTATCTAAAAATAAGTAGGCAACGTAAAAAATATGTATCAGATGCATATTGCGTAATTTGGTCTAACGACTTAAACGTCTATGAAAAAAATTAGATTAAAAAAGTATCTATCTATATATAAAAAAAGCGATGCAGAGGTGCGACCCGTGGCGAATTTAATTCTTAATAGGTCAAGCGCACCTAAGCGCTCATGGGGGGAACCCCCATGAGCGACTTCATCAAGACAAGGTACGGTGGGGCACACCGAAACCTGGGTCATAGACCAAATACGCTTGTGGAGAGGAGACCTCTATTTTTCCTGGCTCCGGCCTGGTTAAACAAGTCACCTCGTTGAATCAAGAATCCCCGTCCTTCCAGGGCGGGGAGTGTCAATTCAGTACCAGAAAGTCGCAAAGTTTTCCTCCATTGCCCTGATTGAAGTTGATTCGGAATTAGGAGCAGGAACGCGCGGTCAATCCATGGGAACTGCTGCTTTGAGAGAAGCTGCTATCCAAAAACAGGCGGCACGCATGCATGCCGAGAATGGTGTGTTGAGTCTGGATAGTTTACAAGTACAAACGGAAAATTGGGCAGATGCTCTGGGACACAAACATCAGTACGCCAAATATATTGAAAAGCTATATCAGGTGCTGAGCCGAACCACCGATGTAGTCGCCCAAACCCTAGAGGAGGGGCTGTTTCCATTGGTACTCGGTGGGGATCATTCAACGGCAGCAGGGACAATCGCCGGAATCAAAAAAGCCTTTCCGAATCGTCGCCTGGGAGTGGTTTGGATTGATGCCCATGCCGATATTCACTCCCCCTATACTACTCCATCGGGAAATATGCATGGGATGCCTCTGGCGATGGCGACTGCTACTGATAATCTGGCCAAGCAAATCAATGATCTTGACTCAGAAACCTTAGAACTATGGAACCTGTGCCAAAGATTGGGGCTGGCAGATGGCGCGAATTTTAGCATTGAGGATTTGGTTTATGTTGCGGTACGAGATACGGAAGAGGCAGAAGACCACTTGATTGAAACACACCAGATCCTAAACATGACTACTGAGCAGGTTCGTACCTTGGGTGCGGATGTGGTTGCCCAACGGTGTTTAGAAAAGCTAGAAGGGGTGGATCTGATTTACGTTACTTTTGACGTGGACAGTATGGACTCGACAATTTGTATGGGAACGGGAACCCCAGCTCCAAATGGGATTTTTGTCAAGGAAGCCTGTCTGCTCAACGAAACTTTGGTTAAAGATCCACGAGTTTGTTGTTGGGAAATCTGTGAAATTAATCCTCTGCTCGATACCCTCAACACCATGGTGGAAAACTCCCTGGGAATTTTTGAAACCGTAGTGGATGCCATTGCCAATCGCCTAGAAGTAACAGGGAAAGCATAAGACCTGATCGTTATGCAAACCGCCGTATGCTGATAGCTGATAGCTGATAGCTGATAGCTGATAACTGATAGCTTAGCTAATCACTATCGACCAAAACAGTAACCGCTGCAACAGCAATTAGCATGTCATCATTTTTATCATTAAGTTCTGGAATCGCCCTGCCTTGAACTACCATGCCACCGGACTCAAGGGATAGAGTTTTCTGACCAAAAGGGAGTACAGCCAGTACTTCATCTTCCCGGACTTGCTCTGGGTAAGGCACAGCGACTTGAACTTCAACTATCATTTGATTGGGATGCTCTAAACCAGCTACTTCCCAAACACCAGGCAAGGCATTGTGAGCAATAGCGTTGCGTACAGCTCTTGCTGCTGCTACGGTTGGGTCTTGACCGTGTTGGTCTATTCCCATTCCCATTTCAATAATTAAGCGTTTAAGAACCATGGCGAGTATATTCGCGATTATATTCAATGCGTAACCGTTGAATCGGATCATCCTCTGATTCTGGGACAGTATCACGATGGATTTCTTGTAAGCCCAATTCCTGAAAGTAAGCTAGTTCTGTATCGGACAACGGCCAAGGGGGACCATCCGGTTCAGTGTCGCTATCCCGACATCGAGTTATCACTAGGAGGGTTCCCCCTGGGGCAACTAAGGATGCGATCGCATTCATCACAGTTGACCGAACCTTGAGGGGTAACGCTTGGATATTACGGCATTCAGCGATGCAGCGCGGTCTTGGGGAGGCAGCGCGGTCTTGGGGGTCTCCCCCACTCGCTATTGCCGTGGTTTCCCCCATGAGCGACTGCATCAAGACAAAGACAAAATCAAATTTGTGATGCCATGCTGGATCTAAAGCAAATAAATCCGCCACTTGGTACTTGACCTGGGAATCGGGAAATCGTTTTTCGCACCATGCGATCGCAGTCGGGGAAATATCAAAGGCAGTGACTTGGAAACCCTGCTGCGCCAACGCTTCAGCATCATCCCCTAACCCACAACCAACCACTAGGGCAGAGCGACCCGACCCTTGGGGTGTATTATGCGCTAACCAATCCTGTAGATCGGGATGGGGTGGTGAAGTACCCCAGCCTGCTTCGCTGAGTCTGGGGCTTCCAATCTCAACTCAATCAGGGACGGTCTTATTCGTCAAATGGGCTTCCCGCTTCATCCGCCGATGCCTCAAACAGCAAGCTGATGCAAGGTTTTACTCAGCGTCCACAGGCAGACATCCGCCTTCCGCAGACGTATAGTTTTTTTCGACAGACTCACCTTGGAATTACGACTCTATGGTCAACCAGCCGGGGCTTGTCTCTTCCCTGAGCTCTGCTAGTACTTTGTACACCTAATGGTCTAAAAACTGATCGGAGATCAGACCGTTTATAAGGTAGCCTTTTAGTCAGTCAGGCGGGTCAGCAACCAAATTCATTCTAGCATAAATTGTGATGAGAAGCATTGTAAGTTGAGGCGCGCCCAAGGTATTTGCCCTGAATCCCCATTAGCTTCGGCATATAAAACCTCAAACCATTGAGATGGATTATCTTGGCGAATTGATTCCGATGCCAAGAGCTTGACCTTCTGCTGTAGTGTTTCGGGTTGTTGCTCGAACATAGGTCTGGGGTTGGTGTTGCTTCCTAATTTTATAGCACTACCGATTAACCTGTTTTAGTTAACTTTTGCCTCTAGCATGCATGCCAATGCCATTGCGCGTAGCGCTATAACTGTTCAAATCTAAATCCCTGTCTGGTAAGAGAGATCAGGTTATAGCAGTCGCCAGGGCAGTTAGGAGCGGTGCGACCCCGGTCGGGTTTCCCGACAAGCGTGAATGCGCACCGCTTCTGACTTCTGACTTCTAACTTCTGACTTCTGCTATAGCAGTACCACATTACAAACTAAGCCATTTGGCTGATTTTTGCAGTGAGGGGTGACACCCCTCATTTACTCAGGTATATTTGAAATATAAGATGCACCCTGATGATCGAGAGAGTCAGTAAAACGACTCTCTTTTTTTTTGCCTGTTGCCTGTTGCCTGTTGCCTGTTGCCTGTTGCCTGTTGCCTGTTGCCTTTTGCTTGTTGCCTGTTGCCTGTTGCCTGTTGCCTGTTGCCTGTTGCCTCTTGCCTTGCGCGATGAAGCGAAGCTTCCGCTAAAAGCGATCGCACCTTCTACTAAGGGAAGGCATTGCTGATTAATAGAATGATGGAAAGTAACTGAGGAGTACGCAAATAATCCTAATGGCTGGTGTTATTATGCCCGGTGTTTGTTTGACAGGGGTGAAAATCAGGGAGCGGCTGAAGCTATTCAGAAAGCTGATCATCTATGGTCGAATAATTGGCTAGTTTATGGGGCCTTATATAAGATTTTGAACAAGTCACCCCTTATCCCTTTCTTAGTAGGAGAGGGCGAAATAACTTGAGGAGGGATATTTTTGTTATTATAAACCTATCTGCGTTTTGTATAACTCAAATGACACCATCATCTTCCCATCACACTGTAAGGCGAGGACGGGTTTTTCCGGAGAAACGACTGTCTCCTGAAGAAAAAGCCAGAATTAAAGCAGAAGACGCAGTATTTTATAAGCGTTGTCGAGAAGTCTTTGAGCGAGTACAACCAGAATTAATTCAAGAGCATTATGATTGGTTTATTATTATTGAACCTGATAGTGGGGAGTATTTTATTGATGAAGATGAAAAGGTAGCACTGGCAAAATCACGTTCTCAACATCCAGGTAAAAAGTGTATTATTATGCGAATTAATGAAACGGGAACTTGTGGCAGAATATGATCCAAGGTGAATTTAATAGGTTCGGGGAGTTATTTTTTGAAATTGGCTTGATGTCTGCTGATGGGGAGATTTTTACCGTTATGGCACTGTTAGATACAGGGTTTACAGGTTGGTTAGCTATTGATAGTCAAGATGCTGATAGTTTAGGGTGGGTGCATAATAATTAACCACAGGATATGCAAACAGCCCAGGGAGAAGCACGGTTTAATTTATATGAGGGAAAGGTGGTTATTGAGGAAGAGGAGTTTACGGTTGAAGTGTTAGGAGGAGATGAACTGGTCAATACTCTTTTAGGTGTTTTGTGGTTACGAACAAAGCGTTTGGTTGTGGATTTTCCTATGGGAGTGTTAACCCTAGGATAAGCGAGCACACTTATAGTTAAAGAGGTGCATTAACCAAGTGGATGCTCCTTGTCTGAAGAAACACAAAAGTAGTCCTTCCCATAGTTGATGGGGTTTGTCCTTAATTTTGATCAAGACATTGGACTGTGTGCTGAAACCCTACCAGCAGCGGGAATCTCAACTAAAGTATCAAGTGTCACCGATTAAGGCTGATCTACCTAATCCAATCCCTTGGTCCATATCACCACCAGCCGCAGCTTGGACAATGGCTGCGATCGCACCTTCCACTAATGGCGCTTCGCACAATCTTACCTTGGGTTTCTGCTCCTTCCCTAAACCCCAGACCCTAGCTAGGGAGCTAGGGTCTGTTGGATCAGTTCAATTGGTAGTGGTAAAGATGTAGTGATTGGGCTACGGTAAGCGTCAAGATTTCAGGAGTTAAAATCACTACTTGTGTACTACTCTCAATCCGCTTCCCTAAATGTGATCGTACAATACGTGTTCGTACCATTGTCTTCACTAATTTTATCTTTCCCGTCAATAAAGACGCGGTCTTCAATCAAGGTATGATAATAACTGTCTTGTGACACCCAACAGTCCTGGCTTAAAACTCCACCTACGTGGAGCTTTGCCTGTCCCTTCTGCTTGAACCCGTTTCCACTGCCATCGGCGAGTTCCCATTTGAAGGTGTCATATACTCCGTCTTTACACCAGGGGTCTATCTCTCTGTAGCCGCGCGGTGAATCTCCGGGGTCGAGAGTCTGCTTACCTCGGACATCGGTATCGTTGTTGCAATCATCATTTGCGTCATATTTTAAGGACAAAGCATAGTCCGTCCCATTCTTAAACGTTATATATGTACCATACCCTGGTATGGGCCCTGCTAGGGCGAGTTGTGCTGCACTCGTGAGGAGCAATACACAAGCAATTAACACGGCACTGACCGTTTTTATCACATCTCTTATCATCTGAATTTTCCTCTTTACTTTTTCCTATTTGTCCTCTTCCGTGCTTTTACCTCCCGTTTGGCGGTTGGTATAGCTACAGCCATTTTGATGAGGACATAAGATCATAGAGTTTACCGATACAAATGGCATTTAGTTTAAACTCCAATTTTGTCAAAGAAATGATTAGTCGCTCGTTACCAAGGGGTGGGTTGCCCTTTGTCGGGCTTCTTCACTTTCCTCTGACATTTCTAAGACGGGGCAACTAACTCTTTTGTGACTGGCTACGGAGAAGTTTTTATCCTCTATTTTTTCCTTAATATATGTATGTCTTTTTTTTTGTTGGGGCTTGTTTTTGGGGATTGTTCCTTTGGCTAGTTGGCTTTTTTCCAGTGCTCATAGCCATGAGTATTTTATGCCTTCTCTACTGTTGGTTTAAGCTTTGAAGGAACTTTTTTACCGTTTTTTGTTTTGCTTTTTGTCATGGAAATACTAGCTGGTCGTGAAAAAAACACACCAGCGTTTCTTAGTAGCTACTCTAGCTAATGCCCTTGAGCTACTATCAGCAAATTAGCTATGACCACAAATTAAAGCTGATCTGGCGGTCCTCTATCCCCTTGAGCTAATTTGTGATTGCTGCTTAGCTCTACCTTTGTTTTGAGATTTTCCAACCAAGAGGCAATTCTCGCCAAAATCGGGATGGGAAATTGGGAAATATCCTTTGCTATTGGTGCTTCAATGCTCCCATGCTCTAAGGATGGTGGAGAAATTGCTATTTTTTGGGGCGTAACCAGTTTAACGCCATGGCTCTGGATAGGATTGCGATCGCTTCGGTGATTTGATTGGAGATTTGGAGTACTTTCCAATCGTAATTTTCCAGCCAAGGGGAGTAATGCCTGGGAGCTTCTTGGTCTGCTTAAAATTTGCTGGTTTTTGCTGTCCCTATTTCTGGGCTCTTTTTTAATTGGGATTACATTTGGTATTTCAGATCCTGGATCAACTGCCAATGCTGGCTCTACCAGTAACGTTATCTCCCCTCCCGTTTTCTCTAAATCCTTGGATCATCCCTCGACAGCAGACTCCGACACTGCCATCGGCCTTAAAGACTCCAAATTCTCAGTTGTCTCCTGCTCCCCTTTGCCTATTTCTTTGTCTGAGGGAGTGACATCGCTTTCTTCGTCTTTTTCTTCTTTACTCTCCTGCTCTTCTACTCCCCTAATCTCCTGCAATTTGGCGATCTCCCCATAAGCATTCTCATCCAACCCAGCCTGATACTTAGTCAACCGCTGTTGCAGTTTTGCCCTAGCTCGTTGGATACGTTTACGAACGCTATCGTTGGAAATTGCCAGTCGTTGAGCTATCTCTTGGTGAGACAACTGCTGCTCAAAGCGCAAGACAGATACCTGGCGCTGATTCTCCGGCAAATCCTCTAGAGCACTAAGGATTACCTCTAATAGTTCGCTCTTTTCTACAAGTTTTTCTGGGGTATCGAATTCCGTAACCAACCCATTCCCCTCTGGCACTGCCATCTCTTCCAGGTTTTCTACTCCGATTGCCCCAGAGTTGTTTTCTCGATGTCGGTCTATACAGAAGTTACGGGCAAATTTGGTCAGCCATCCTTTGAGATTGGTAATCTTTGCGGCGAATTTGGGCAATTTTTCCCAAGCCTTCAGCATGATTTGGGAAAGAGCATCTTGTGCTTCAGTGGTATTACCCCCCATCCAGCTTAAGCAGCGATGGTAAAGATACTCTTTATAGTGTTCCCACAGGGGCCAAAAGGCGCTGCTATCTCCATCAGACAGTTTTTCCAGCAGAGGCTCGACCCAATAACTTGTTTCTTTTTCAGTCTTGTCGCCCCATTGGCGATCAGAACTTAGGTTTGTTGCCAGCATCAGTCCTGCTGAAACACCAAACTCAATTCGGCTTGATCTCATATTTGTAAATGAATCCCTGAGCTAACCAGCTAATCATAATCTAAAGAATATAATCAGATTTGAAGTATTACAATTTCATGTTTTTACCAAACTTAGATGCACCGAAATTAATTATTCCATACTCGTTTTTGTAAAACAAGTTAGGTTAGTAAAATTAATAATAGTTGAAGTGTATTCATAGCTTTAGATAGAAGTTTTTGTTAATTTTTTTTTTTACCTAATTTCGATGCCAATATTAATCAATAATTAAAAAATACGGCATGACAGAGTCCACTAATCATTTTTAAACAATGATTAGTGGTAAGCATTTAGCCGTCAGCCGTCAGCCGTCAGCCAATGGCTGATAGCACCTCAAGTAGAACCTCAAGTAGTGCATTAGCTGATAGCTGATAGCTGAACGCGCACGCGTGTGCGTAGCACATAAGCTGATAGCTTACCTCTAGCCTTTCTTTAAAGGATGCTGTTCACAACTCAAATATAAATCCTATAGGCTCTCTAGGGTTGAAAAAAAAAATTAAATTTTGTATTTAAAGGAACATATATTATTTTTTTATATTGCCATAATTAACCTCTAGGTAATCATTCATCTATTATCAGGTAATGCGCTACGCGCACGGGTGCGCGTTCAGTTATCAGTTTGTGAATCAAACAGGTAACCATTTTTTTTATATGAGTTAAGTCACAGGCTGGAAGCCTGTGCCACAAAGCTGACCGCTGACGTTTTAAGTTACCTCTTTACTTTTTACTAGTGTTGGTAAAAAGTACTGCAATAAAACTAGAATATCCTCCATAACAATCCGGTTTGAGGCTATCCTTATCCTTGCGGTCTTGTCCATCCGACTTCTAAGACGGTTTCGGATTTATTTTGTGACTGCTGGATTTAAAATCTGGAAACTTGGCTGATCTTGTTTCCTTGTCCGGCGTTGCTGGGCGTTGCTGAATCAAGCAATGAATAGGAGTGGGGTGGGCAGGATACCCGCGCGAAAATATTTGGAACAGGCAAGATGCCGATTCCACTAAAGCCTGAAAATCATTCCATGATTAAGCAATGCCATCGAACATGCCCCCCAGCCAGGATGCATATCCTAAAAGCTATTTGACCTGATGCTGCATTACTAGACGGGCTCTCCCAACACTGCTAAAGAGGCGGAAAATTAGGGCGAGCTGCTCCCTAACGCACCCTACGTAACATTTATCAAAGTCAGAGCACCCTGCACCCTTTTGTTCGAGTGCAGCTTCGAGTTTACAGCCCTCAAAAGGCGCTGCTATCTCGATCAGACAGTTTTTCCAAGAGGAAATTGACCCAAGAAGCAACTTCCTGTTCTGCATTTTCGCCCCATGGGCGGTCAGAACTTAGGTTTGTTGGCAGAATTAGTCATGTTGATGCACCGAAACTCAGTCTCCCATACTTGTTCTAATAAAACAAGTTAGGTTGATAAACTTAATCCTTGAAGTGCAGTCCTACCTTGAGTTGGGATTGTTTATTAAATTTTTTTTAACCTTTTTTTATCTTTTTCTCCTCTTTTTATTAACCTTACTTGACATTGTTTTCTCGACTAGATATTAAAGGGTAAAGTTTATAAATTTTTTACCTTAAATCAAACTTTAATTCTTAAGAAGTTGTAAACAATGATTGGAGTTTTTTACCTTACCCAAAATGCCTATATAGTTGACTCAAATAGAAATGCTATCGGCTCTATAGGGTGGGCAACATGTCATTAAAAATTTTGTCTCTAGAGGAAAATAGGGTAGTGGTAAAGATGTACTGATTTGGCTAGGGTCTGGTGAAAGTAAGGGGAGCTAAAATCACGAATTGTGTACCAATACCAAAAACAGATTATTTTTATTTCTATCTAAAGGGTGAAATAGAGATAACTAATATCAAGTCCGGTTGAATACCCATAATTAGAGGGAGGGTGGGGAGATGGTCAGATGGTCAGATGGTCAGATGGGGGAGATTTTTATTAAGCGTGATTTGCGCGGTCTTGGGGAGGCAGCGCGGTCTTGGGGGTTCCCCCCAAGACCGCGCTGCCGTGGTTTCCACGGGGCAAACAGCGGTGCGGACGCAAGTTCCGCACACAGAACCATGCGCCACTCGCGCTTTGCATGGCTGACAGGGTAATTATCCCGACATGATATAATACCAAATCCGGTTATAATAGACTGAATACACAATCAGAATGTGAAATGCCCAA
>WTKN01000213.1 GCA_011524395.1 Moorena sp. SS36440bin_2 | reverse complement strand
ATTGAGACCTATAAAAATACAGATATTACTCTTCCAGAAGGGCCACCATTTTTTCAGTTTAGTGAACCGGATTACTGTTTCAAGTGTTTTCAAAATTTAGGATTTAAGAATCATTCTTTCCAAGAAATACCCCTACTCTGGGAACTTAGCAGTGCCGATGAACTTTTTGATGCTTTTTATAAAGGCACCGCTAGAACAGGTGGTATCCTGCGTGCTCAAACTAGTCAATCCCTGGACAATATACGGGCAGCAATTCACCAGGAAACGGCAAGTTATAGGCAAAATAATCGACTGCTTCTGCCTATGTCAGCCATAGTTGTATCTGCTCAGAAACCTTGAACTCTCCCGCAGCAGCCCACCACAAAAAGGCATTTGTATCAAGTAAAGCTTCCATGTGATCGGTTATCCTTGACCGTAAAAAGATTCTAAAATATCTTCAGGGAGAGGATCGTCAAAATCATCTGGAACAACTAAACGCCCTTTGTCGATACCTGGTACTCTTGGTTTTGGTGGTTTTATTGACGGAATAATCCTTGCCATTTCTTGGCCCTGTGCTGAAATGATAATTTCTTCTCCTTTGAGTACCTGACTGAATAATTCAGAGAATCGTTGTTCAGCTTCTTGTTGGTTTACATGAATCGTCATATCTTCATAGAGGCAAAATAACCATAGGTCTATTATAAATTTAACAGCTTGGATTAGGTAACGTTAAACAAATTTAAAAGGAAAGGAAACTTTATGAACAAGCCTGAAGATGAATTGACATTACACCTGCATCCCCGTCCTCAAGAAAAAGTCTCCCTGGATATTCCCACTGATACCTTAGCATCCCTCAAAAAAGTAGCTGCTAGTCGAGATATGTCTTGTGAGGCATTACTAAAACTATATATTGGACAAGGACTAAGAGAGGACTTAGCTAAATCATTTTCTAAGCGCGTACTAGAAGCAACAGCAGAGGTCAAAGCCGAAGCATATTTCCTCAGAGGCATAAATAGCGAATATCCTACAATAAATTCGCACATAAACCAATCATTAAAAGGGCAGATACACCATAAATACAACCATGATAACCTTAGCTAAATGGTCAATTGAAGACTATCATATGCTCATGCTGGCATATTAGAATATTGGGTTGTAGATTTGAAAGCTCAACAACTGATCGTGTTTCAGCAACCATCAGGCAATAGTTATCAAATTCAACAAACCTACAGCCAAGGCAATCTCTCCCTTGTTGCTTTTGAGCATAGTAAACTATCAGTATAAAAGCCAGGGTACAGAGCAATGTCTATTCCAAAAATTACCCAGAAAATGATTCGTTCTTATGCCAGTAGCAAATCTTGGCAAAGAGGACAAGCTTATTATCACGATGGCCATGTTAGAAGAGTAGTTCAACGGGGGAAATTAATTACAGCAGAAGTTGAAGGTAGTGATATTCGCCCTTATCAGGTTAATATTGGTTTTGAACAAGATGAATTAGACGCAGGTTATTGTAGTTGTCCTTACGATCATGGAGGATATTGCAAACATATTGTAGCAACATTATTAGTATGCTTGCACGAACCAGAACTAATTGAACAGCGTCCTAGTTTAGAGGAAATTTTAGACCGCCTGAATGAGGTTCAGACACAAACTTTAATTCAAGATTTAGTAGCGAATAACCCTCAATTACTGGATGATATTGAGTATTTTGTTGACCGGGTTGCGCCCCTATATGTGATTACATCATCCCCAGAAAACCTCCCCCAACGGCAAATTACTGTCGATGCTAATAGGCTTAGATCGAAAGTTAGATATAGTCTCAGAGATGCAGTACGTTATATTGAAGAAGGTTGGGACGAAGAGGACGGTACAGGAGAGATTTACAGTTTAATTCAAGATGCTCAAATGTATACTCAACGGGGAGATAACTGGAATGCCATCGCTATGCTAACTGCTATTACCGAGTCTTGTATCGAAAACTGGGATTTAGTAGATGAGTATGGTATCGACAATGATGAGATTGCTTGTGAATTAAATACTGTTTGGTGCGAAACAATTCTAAGTACCGATATAGCTAAAGCGGAAAAAGTAGACTTAGATGTAAATTTTGAATTTTGGCAAAACGAGTGGGGTAGCTGTTTTGACATGGCCAGGGCTGCTTTACAGCAAGGTTGGGACTATCCACCATTACAACAGATACTTGAAGGAAATATTAATTCAACTAGTTTATGGGAAGGATTGCCACCAGATTACGCTGAGGATTTAGCCTTAATTAGACTACAAATTTTAGAACGACAACAACGCCACGAAGAATATCTCTATTTAGCTCAAGCAACAGGGCTTTTAACCAAGTATTTGATCATGTTAGTTCGTTTAGAACAGGTTGACCTCGCCATGGAAGCGGCACGGTCACAAATGACTACAATGGAACAAGCGTTAGCCTTTGCTAGTGTCTTAGTTGACGAACAAAATGATCAAATAGAGGCTTTAGAAATTGCTGGTATTGGCTTAAGCTTACCTGGCAGTTGTCAATATAGGTTAAGTATTTTTACAAGTGAAATGGCTTTAGAAGTTGGGGATGATGTTTTAGCAACAAAAGCCAAAGTAGCAGCGTTTAAAACACAACCCAATTTTGCAGATTATCGTAAAATAGAAAAATTAGCCGGAGATACTTGGTCAACGATTAAGGAAGAATTATTAGAAGCTTTAGCCACCTATCAGAGCTGGGGTGAAGAAAAAGTTAAAGTTGATATTTATCTCTATGAAAGATTAGTTGAACAAGCCATCGCTACTCTGGATAATAGTTATTATCCTTCCCATGAACTGACTCAAAGGGTTATGGATGCAGCCATAGAAATTAATCCGGATTGGGTAATTCGCAATGCTTGTCGTCGCGCCGAGTCAATTATGGATGCAGGGAAAGCAAAATACTATGATGACGCAATAGAATGGTTGAAAAAAGCCCGTGATGCTTATGTTGCTTCAGATAAAGAACAAGAATGGTCAGATTATCGTACTGAATTAATTACTATTCATGGCCGAAAGCGTAAACTAATGGGGTTAATTAAATCAGAAGTTTAAGTTACAAACGCCAAGTTAATTAACAATTGCTTTTTGAATTTACCAACGGCCAAAATAGCTTTCCCGCGACTGGGCTACTTGGCTAAACTGACTTGCAACTCCAGGCAATTCCGACCATTGACCTGTAAGTTATACTCTACCCGATCCATTAGTCGATGGATAATCAGCCAGCCATAGCCATTTTCCTGTAAATCACCTGGATCCGGTGCTTCATAAAAGGATGGGTCAAATCCTTGACCATAGTCCCAAATCTCCAGAGCAATATCCCGTTCTTTGAGTTCTAGGCGAATCAAGACCGGTAAATTGGGTTGATCGCGATGAGCATGACGAACTACGTTAGAGTAAGCTTCCACTAACACCAATCGCAAACGATTAGATAGACTAGGCCAATCAACACGATTTCCGAGTTCAACCTGCAAAATCCCTAGAAACCAGTTTTCGACAATGCTCAAAAACTTCAGGTCACTCGGTATCTGTAGTTCTGTTTTCATCCACTACAATATCTCCAGAGATACTAGGGTTTGGTCGTCTTCCTGAATCGGGTTGGTACGCTCTCGAATCCGAGCTAAGAAATTACTAAGGTCAAACGGAGCAGGTTCCTGAAGCAGAAGCTCCCAAAGACCGGATGACTCAAGCCTAGAAGTGGTGCTGGTTGACCCATTGGATGAACGACCTATCACAGGATTCAGGGTTGCTTCGGTAATTCCATCACTTGTTAGTAGCAGGATGCTACCTGCATTTAATCTTAAATGTCCTGATTCCGCCTGCCAAATTGGCAAAATTCCCAAGGGAATACCCCTAACCTCTAGGTAAGTCGGCTCTGGAGTTTTTGACTCTGAGTGTTGTTGGACTACTTGCTGATCAGACCAAACCATAGGATAGGTATGACCAGCATTAGCGTAAACCAACTGTTGTTTGTCAGGGGTATAACGAGCCAACACCAGGGTAATAAAACGGTTGGTATTATAAAGGTCATCTGACATGGTGTGGTTAAGATTTTGGATCACTGTTTTTGGGTCTGGGGATGTTTCTTGAGCCAGTTCCCGTCGTAACATCGACATGGCACTGGTCATAAATAAGGCAGCAGGTACCCCTTTACCGGATACATCTCCAACTGCTAGCCATATATCTCCTTGGGGATGAACATAGACTTCAAAAAAATCCCCACCAACCTGTCGCGCTGGGGTGCAGTGAGCTTGCACTCGCACCTGTTCCATATCTGGCCAACTCTGACGCAGCAAATTATTCTGAATCTGGCGAGCTACATCTAGTTCATCCCGCATCTGCTGAGCCTGTAACTGGGTGCGTTGCAGTAGTTTTGCCTGAGAAATCGCTAACGCTGCTTGTTTAGCAACGGCTTCTATCAGCTGGATATCTTCTGTATTCCAAGACCCCTCACTCTTTTGCTGGTAGAGACACAACACCCCTAAGATCTGTTGTTGGTCCGGTAGGGGAACGATCAAATGCACCGAATTCTGACCATCCGTGGTTTCTTGCCACAACTTAGTCTCGGGTTTCTCTAATACCTGTTGTATCATCAAATCAGCATTAGGGATATGAGGTGTATTGCCATCCCCAGAAACCTTGTAGGTGAAACATTCTGGTGTGAGTTGGTTGAACTCTACCGGTCGCAGGATACAAGCGGTAGCATCAAAGGCTTGACCCATGGTGGTCACTACCTTTTGCACTAGACTACTATAATCTAGGGATTCTCGAATTGCCGTTGTCACCATATTGAACAATTCTTCCCGTCGTAAGGCACGAGAAAGTTCCCTGGTTCTTTTTTTTAGGACTTGGTAAGTTTCAGCAGCTTGTCGCACCACTGTTTTTAGTTCCTCACCCTGCCAAGGCTTTGTGATGTACTTATAGACCTGACCTGAGTTAATTGCTGCCACCAAATCTTCTATATCTGTGTAGGCAGTCAACAGGATGCGAATTGTATCTGGAAAACGTTCTACTGTCCTGCTCAAGAATTCTGTGCCATTCATTCCCCCTAGGCGCTGATCTGAGATAATAATCGCCATCTCTCCTTCAGTTTCCAAAATATCTAAAGCAGTTATGGCATCATTAGCTCTGAACACTTGAAATTTTCGGCGGAAGGTTCTGTAAAGTAGATCTAAGTTGTCAGACTCATCGTCTACTACCATCAATTTCAGTTTGTCTTGATTACCCTGACTCATCACTAATATTGCTTGGTAATGGGAAAACCGAAAAGCCCTGTGATTTTAGGCATGGGCAAGAGGCTTTCCCTTTTGAGTGTATCTTGGAGTTTCTGTATGTCCCTAGAGTCCACTGTCGGCGAAGTCGCCATTAAGCAAAACCTCGAACAGTTTCTCCTAGTGCTGTCGGTGTCTTTAAGTGTGGCAACCTTATCTCGAATTTTTTCCTGGTTCCGTAAAATTCCTTACACCCTATTACTGGTAATTGTTGGGTTAGGGTTGGCTTTTGTGGATGTCCGACTGGTTAACTTATCACCAGAACTGATTCTGGAAATTTTCCTACCCCCCCTACTCTTTGAAGCCGCTTGGAATATCCGCTGGCGGGACTTACGACGGGATTTGGTACCGGTGAGTCTATTTGCGATCGCTGGGGTAATTATTTCCGTAGTTGGCATTGCCTTTGCCATCAATCAGCTGACAGGACTACCCCTGAGCATTGCTTTATTGGTTGGAGCTAGTCTTTCTGCAACTGACCCAGTTTCGGTTATTGCCCTATTTCGGGAATTGGGTGCGGATAAACGGCTGAAAACCCTGATGGAGGGGGAAAGCCTATTTAATGATGGGGTAGCGGTGGTTGCTTTTAGTTTATTAGTCGGACTACCCCTAGGACTAGAAGAATTTTCCATTGCCACTAGTGTTGCCCGTTTCTTAGGGTTTGTGGGAATTGGGATTGGCATCGGTTGCATCATTGGTTTTGGAATTTCCTACGCCACCCAACGCTTTGATTTACCCCTGGTGGAGCAATCCCTGACCTTGGTTTCTGCTTATGGCACTTATTTAATTGTGGAGGAACTAGGGGGATCCGGTGTGATTGGGGTAGTCACCGTTGGGGTGATCTTGGGCAATTTTGGCTCCCGCATTGGTATGAACCCCCGTACCCGGTTGATTGTCTCTGAGTTTTGGGACTTTTTAGCCTTTTTTGTGAACTCGATTGTCTTTCTACTGATTGGTGATCAAATCAACATAGCTAGTTTAGGGCAAAATATCAACTTAATTGCGGTTACTATCTTGGCTGTACTACTCACCAGAGCGATCGCAATTTATGGTTTGGGCGCATTCAGCAATATCTTGGTAAACTCTCAAATTGGTTGGCGGGAACAAACCGTCCTATGGTGGGGAGGCTTGCGAGGTTCGGTGTCCATTGCTCTGGCCTTAAGTGTGCCAGTTGTCTTACAAGGACGGCAAGATATTATCGAAACTGTGTTTGGCGTGGTACTGTTTACCCTCCTAGTCCAGGGGTTAACCACTCGATGGTTTCTCGAAAAGTTAAATTTAATTGGTGACCAACCCTTACGTCAGCAATATTCTGAAGTCCTTGCCCGTCGCATCGCCCTGAATCGGGTCAGAAATTATCTTGAGGAGGGCTTAAACACCACAGAAATTGATTCGGACCTGTGGCGCTATCAAACCAAACTTATCGATACCCAACTGACAACCATTAACAATGAAATTGAGGAGTTACGGAGTAACCACCCTGAACTCCAAACCCTTGAGCTTGAGCAACTTCAAGAAACCATGTTAGATATTGAAGCTGATACCTACGCCGAATTTATTCGTTCTGGACGGCTCAATGAAAACCTTTCACCGATTATGCAGCAGGCACTTATTGAGGCAGATCTCAAAACCATTGGGATTGAGAGTGTTACCTAATTGTGGAATGATTAAAGGCATGTGACAGTCGCTAATTGGCAATTTAATTGAAGGCTTGCTGGCTCTAAGTACAGTAATTGTTTTTGTTTTTACCACTTTGCCTGTGGTAATGGGAATTTAGCAACTTGTTGAGAGAATAGGGAACAGCGGATCTGGGAATAGGGAATAGGGAACAGAGAGACTTTTGGCAGCTTTACAAAAGTTAACACAGTTTCGTTTATTTATGTCCAGGTACTTATACTTTATTAACTCTTGCCTGTTGCCTGTTCCCTCTTGGCCTTGGGTAGTATGTTAACAACTCAAATACAAACGCTATATACTGTTCCCTGTTCCCAGATCCGCTGTTCCCTTTTTAAATCAATTTTTTGTCAACCCAAATAGAAATATAAAGATGATCGAGCATATTGTTTTGTTCAAGTGGAAAGAAGACGCTTCACCGGATGCGATCGCATTAGCTATGAATGGACTCCTGGCGATGAAAGACCAAATTCCTGGGATTGTAGAACTTTCCTGTGGAGAGAACTTTTCCCCCCTCAGGTCTCAGGGATTTCAGCATGTGTTGAGAGTGCAACTTCTCGATTGCGACGCTTTGACTACCTATGCTGATCACCCAGCCCACCAGGAAGTAGTCCAGAACTATATCAAACCTATCCAAGGGGACATCATCGCAGTGGATTACGAAGTTAAGTAGCCTCAAAGATAGAGCACAGGAACTGAGGGTTTGTGGGGTGTGGGGTGTGGGGTGTAGTGCGAACGAATCGCACTACACCCCACACCCTACACTGTTCATTAGTCCTTGGGTGGTATGTCTTCTGCCTGCTCAGCTTTTTTAATCGCTCGTTTAAGAATTAGTACTGCCATTTGGGACAAAGAGCGCTCCTCCGCATCTGCTAATCGTTGAAGGGCTTCTTTGTCTTTTTCTTCCATATAGAGAGTTACAGTTACTTTAGCCATATCATTAATAATAATTTTTACTCTGGGTTTTTACCCAAATAAACATAAATTAACACAAATAAAAAGAAACTATATGTTATGCCATAAATTGTAATAGAAAGCTTTCTGCACACCCAATACAAAGGTAGCTTTCTCCCTAACAAACACCGAAAGTTAACTAGGGTCGGTTCTGGGGAGCTATCAGTCCCTTGCTGTAACGGTTGGGGTCAGCGTCGGTAGGATGTGACTAGGACGTTCAAAAAATATTGCTAAACATCACGCGAACACCAGCGTGATTGTGGAGTGTGGCGTGTAGGGTCTGGGGTGATGTTTAGCTTTGACTAGATCTTGAGTCACTAGTCATGTTATAGTTAATGTATTGCCTACTATTATAATTAGTGTTATACTGGTTGTTGTGTTAGGTGTTATACTTAAAAAGATTGCTGGTGTAGCTCAGTTGGTAGAGCAGCTGATTTGTAATCAGCTGGCCGCGGGTTCGAATCCTGTCACCAGCTTATCCAAACAATAGTTATATGTACTTAGTCCTGTATTTCCAACTGTTCTAGGTCAGCAGGGGTATTGCAGTTAAAAAATGGCCTAGTGTCACTGACTAGCAACTCCTGTACTGGATGCTGGGCCAACCAACGCTGAAATGACCGTCCCCCTTGATTGATAAACTCAGTCAGGCTCGGTAGACACTGGCGTCGGTAAAAGCCGCACAGGGGTTCCCAGCCCTTGGGGTTCCGTGGCAATAGTGCTATCCCGTAGGGTGACCTTTGGTCAATCGCATTGTCCTGAGTCTGCTGCAACTGCTTGACCCAACCTTGCACAACCTCAGCGTTTAATTGGGGTAAATCACAAGCCAGTAACAGTACCCAATCTGTTTCAACATGAGCTAATCCTTGAGCAAATCCTACCAAAGGACCATGAGGTGTGGTCTCTGCTGGTAATGGCACTTCCCGAACGACACGACAAGTCTCAGGTAAGATATCCACGTATCGTTCTGGCCAGGGAGTGACTATATAAACTTGACCCGAGACTAGACCCGAGCCCGAGGCTTCACCAATACAGCTGAGGGCAACATCACAGACTCTGCGCAGTAAGGGGACACCCTCGACCGGAATCAAAGCTTTATCCCTACCCATACGAGAGCTTAGCCCTCCTGCAAGGACAATCCCTGAGAGGGCTAAGTGGTAATTAGTACTTGGCATAGCGCTGCCCATGGCTTGGTCAGGAACAGGCAAGCATTCCAGAACGTAGACTGGGAGACTCCTCAAAAAAAATTGCCCCTCGTCGCTTTAGGTCATGCTTGAGATCCTTAGAAATTCCTAAGTTATCTCCAAACTGAGTACTGTTTACTCGACTACCAATTAGGTTGGCATTACTCAGATTCGCACCACTTAGGTTAGCACGACTGAGGTCAGTACGACTCAGATAAGTACCCATCAAGTTGGCATCACTCAGGTTAGCATCACTGAGATCTGCACATCTGAGGTAGGCACGACTCAAATCAGCTCCGTTTAGCAGGGCACCGTTGAGATTGGCATCACTTAGATCAGCTCTGCTTAAGTCAGCACCCCTTAAATCAACACCCCTGAGGTCAGCACCCCTTAAGTTGGCATCCTTCAGGTCAATTCTAAGTGAATTGTCAGTTGGGTCTAGAGCAACACCCTTAATTAGTTCAAGGAATTCCATTTACTACTCGAAATACACTCTGAAATACATGAATACAACTATGAAATGCTCAGCACCCTGATGGCATCAACGGCTTTGGTTGATCACTTAGATTTATTGTCGAATTAAAGTAACTCAAATTCTAATGAAACACCAGCTCATATTTCATTAAAATTGCTAAATTTTCAGACATATGGCTTATTTTTTATAATATATGTCGTAGATTGAATTTTCAACTAGTTAACGTGAACTAGTAATTCGTTAACTAGTTACTTAATGATTAGCTAATTTACATTTGATTTGTAAACATACTCCCTTAACTAAAGCCCATAACTCAGAAGCCAAAAGCCATATTTAATAAGCTATCTAAGGATTATTAGTAATTAAACTAACTGGTATTATTGTTTACGATTCATTTGTAAGTACTTTAGTTAAAAGATTTTTGCCAACCCTAAATGGTTTCACCAATGACCATAATATGAAGACTTTATTAAGTAATTATTAAAATTAAGTAATTTGTGAAACTGGCAATATAGCAATCATTATCGATTCGTGAAAAATTCTGTCACTAAGACCGTCAATCTGTTATCTAATATACTTTTTGCCAAAGTATTTAGGTAAGCATTTAGCCGTGAGCCAAAAGCTCACGCGTGCGCGTTCAGCTGTCAGATTAAAACAAGCTATCAGGCTGACGAGTTCAACGGACTCAAAGTCAAAGACTATGAATTCCTCCCTTGGGCATTCGTGTAGCGTGGCCGAACGCGCACGCGTGGCCAAAAGGCCAAAAGGCCAGGGAACTGAGATGTGGTGCATCTCATATTTGTCAAAAATTTGCGTAGGGTGTGTTAGGGGGCATCGCTTTCCGCCTCGTAGCCAGGGTTTAGACAGCCCGCCCCGTAACGCACCACCTTGTCAAACAACTTTTAGGAGATGCACCCCTGAGATGTAAGCATATGTGCTACGCGCATTGGCTTACGATAGGTTTTCACACTTTGTTACACAGTTAATAACAAATTGATACAAAAATCTTTATTCTTTGACCAGAATTAAATATAATTAATTTCAGTAGCGGAAAATATTAGGTTTAAACCTATTTAACTCCGCCGCTTTTAACCCCGCAGGGTTGTTGCTTTTACGGTAATTGCCTGTCCGCTAAGGTAACAACCTTGTGGAATAATCCTAATAGTGCTCATAAATTAAAGGAGGAGAAGGATATGCGCGGTTGTTCCATGCTTCTAGCTCTTCTAGTGTTTGCTGGATTGTTGTATTTTATCGTCAATTCTGGTACCTTTGAAGGGTTGACGGACACCATAACACCCTCGGAACGGCAATTGGAATAAGCGATAGCGCTGGGTGTAGGGAGATGGGGAGCAAGAGTATAGTTTGATATTGATATTAGTAATTCTTCCTTAGTTGAAGTAGTCAACACCATTACACCTATTGCTATATCGTTTCTTATAGTAATGAGGTATACAGAATTTTTTTCATATTCCCTATTCTCTATTCCCGATTCCCTATTCCCGACTCCCGATTCCCGATTCCCGAGTTGATATTAATCAACGCCTGAAACCACTGGTCTGAGCGAATGCTGTCAAAATCTGAGTCAGTTTTTGCCATCTCTCGATATTCTTCAGGATTGAGAGTAATGGCCTGTTTCAAGTTTTCAAGGGCTAAGCCTACATTTCCTTGTAAAGCATAAAAGCAAGCTTTGTTGTACCAAGCTTGGCCGTCATTGGGTTTAATTTTAATAGCTTTATCAAAGGAATTAATCGCTGCTTTATTTTCTCCTAATTCTAATAGGGCAACTCCTCGGTTGTTCCAAGCTTCTTGGAGATCGGGTTTAATTTTAACAGCTTGGTTATAGGAATTAATCGCTGCTTGTTTTTGTCCTAATTTCCATAAGGCAACCCCCCGGTTGTTCCAAGCTTCGTAGTCATCTCGTTTAATTATCAAAGCTTGTTCAAAGAAATCAATCGCTGCTTTATTTCGTCCTAATTCCAATAGATCTACCGCCCGTTTGTTACAATATTTATGGTCATTTAATTTACTTGTTAAAGCTTGGTCAAATGATTCAATTCCTGATTTATTGGCTTCTAAAACTAATAATTTTTTAACCCACCGTTTATAGCCAGCTAGGTAGTTATCCAGTTTAAATTTTAAAGCTTGATCATAGGATTCAATCGCTTCTTCATTTCGTCCTAAATCCGATAGGGCAAGCCCCCGGTTGTACCAAGCTTCGTGGTAATCCGGTTGAATTTTCACAGCTTGTTCAAAGGAATCAATCCCTGCTTCCAAACGCCCTATTATTGATAGGGCAACCCCTAGGTTGTACCAAACTTGGTGATGATCGGGTTTAATTTCCAAAGCTTGGTCAAAGTTAGCGATCGCATCTTCATACTCTTGGGCAGCAAGCAGTAGGATGCCTAGTTCAACTAGTAAATCGGCTTGCTCCTCAGGGGTTTGATGCTCTGTTTCCAGGCGTTCTTGAATAGCGATAATTTTTTTATTTCGTTCTTCAGGATTCAAAGACTGATTCTGAAAGTCTTCGTGTTGACACTCCTCTGATTTGCTAGGAAAGTCAAACAGACCAGAACGCCAGTCAAAAAAGTCGGGAGCGCGGTGGATAAAATAATTCAGGGAAAATGACCGTAAGAGAAAGACAAAACAAATCTGAAAATCATCTCGAAACCGTTCTCTGTGTTGGTTGAGATGATTTAAAATATGAGGAACCCCTTTCCAACTATAGGAATAAATTGCTTTGCTATCCCATCCCTGCTGACATTTCGTCTCTTCATACTTATAAAACGAGTATTCTAGACCTTGGATAAATAAAACCTTGATGTGTTGAAAGTCGGGGCGATCCTGAACAATGCTGTATAAATTATCAATGGGTTCCTCGAAGCGCAACACCTCTATTGTTTTCTGAGGCAAATCCTGCTTAACCTGCTTAACCAACTTCTCTGCTTCTGCGGGAGAACAACGGACAAATAATAATCCGAAACCTCTACGCCGTCGGAGGGCACGGAGTAAGTCTTGGTATTGTTCTTCTGGACTCGCTGGAGGTAAATCCTCGTCCGCATCAGTAAAGTTTACCATTAGTTGTAAGGGAGCAGGGAGCAGGGAGCAGGGAGTAGGGAGTAGTGGGAAGAGTGTGGGGAGATAGGGAGATAGGTGGCCTTGTTGATTTTGGGTATGATTGTGCCAAATTTGGGGAGTGATAAAACTCTCAAAGTCCCCCAAAATTGGGGGATTTAGGGGGCTTTAACAAAACCAGATGATCGCGCATTCATTCCTTAATTCAGCAACGCTACCTTACGGCTTTGAGTCTAGTTGAGCACAAGCGTCTTGAAATTGCTTAATCCCTTTAATCAGGGGATGAACATCGTACCAACACTGTCTTTCTCCTTCATTATCGAAGTATTGATACTCTAACAAACAGCGATTAAATAATAACTGACGATACTGGTCATTATTGTGTATCTGCTTGGAGCGGTAAACATGGGCTAAAATTGACCACTGTCCATCCTGAACCGTTCGGCGATAGGTATCTCGTGCATCAGTAATGGCTCGTTGCACTGCTCTGAGGGAAATCGGTAAGGTTTCGGTGCGAGCAATGGCGGTTTGGATTAATAATAGCAAATTCCGCACATGACCTCCACTCATCAGACACAAGCGCTCTAAGGCTTCTGGACTTTCAAATATATCGGTTTCTAGGGAGCGAGTGGGAGCAAATTGACCGACTCGCTTGCTAATCACCAGAAATGTTGAATGCCTTAATAAAACTTTACATATAGAGATATAATGGTCCTA
>WTKN01000251.1 GCA_011524395.1 Moorena sp. SS36440bin_2 | reverse complement strand
GTGATCGAAGACTTTGAAATTGGTGCAGATCTGATTAAATTGAAGGGCTTTGGTGCCATTGATCCCCAACAGTGGTTTCATAGAGCAGTAGCGTCTGGTATCCTATCTGACAGTGACCAGGGTGTTGTGCTTTCTCCTAAAACTGGTGGAACCCTTGTGATTGAAGATGTGGAGCTAGATCAACTCAGTGGTGACGATTTCCACTTGGTTTAGAATAGACCTCTTGCAAAAGTGTTTTTCTAATAGTGTTTGCGTCAATTCTTGTCCACTGTTCCCTGTTCCCTGTTCCCTGTTCCCGACAACTGCCGCGAAGTCTAATAGATTTCAGTACACGACAAAAAGCGAAGAGAGTGGCGAAACTCACTGTCAAATTGCGTTAGATTAAAGACCAGATGAGCTTTCAATTTTTGTACCAGCAAGTTAACCTGGTTCATAGGGGTTTCCTCGAAAATTGTGATTATTTCCATGAAACCCTTTTCCTCTCTATCTTTTCAAGTTTTTGTCCTTTACTTAGCAGAACAAATGTTAAGGATTTCCACCATCCCACTGATGAGTTGGATCAGGATAGAACGTTACCCCACCACCGTCGCCACCACCGCAGCGAATAGCAACTAACCAACCTCCAGGCACTTTTGTTCGCCATGCACCCAATCCTCCCATGGGTTGGTTCTTGCAGTTTAGTTTTTCCCAAACAAGCTCTGCCATGATGATTTCCCAGATAAAATAACGCCTAATGTGAATTAGACAAAAGAGAAAGGAGGCTCGAAGATTGAAATGTCACTTACCACCCGGTAACCTCCTATGAACAGTATAGACTTTCCGACGTTGATGACGACCATTTTTGTTCTGGTGGATGACTGGTATCAAAAAACTTTGGGGGCACTTCAGTCAATAGAGCAAGTCTCAATTTGGGTCAGCTACTTTCTTTCGTCCTTGGGTTTTAGGGAATAGGGAATAGCAAGCAGGGAGATAGGGAAATAGGGATATTTTTATTAACAATAATGATAGCGTTTATCATAGTTATTATACTCCCTGTTCCCTGTTCCCTGTTCCCTACTATTCATGTGATATGCCAAGCAGTAATCATAAAAATCCTCTTGTAATCGGTAGTTTAGTCGTTATTTTTATAAACCTAGTAATAGCTATTAGTTGTTGGATTATTGTTCAAAAATCTACGGGTTATGATGGTCTGTTTTATTTTTTTATATTGTCTATGATTGGTATCGTTCAGTTAGTCTATGTTCTCCCAGTCTTAGTTTTCCTAAGATTGCTAGGACGATGGGAATTGATTAAAGGAGTAATTATTGGTGGTTTGATTACAGGTTTGTTGAATCTTGGCGCTTGGTTTTTAATGCAAGCTTGAGCTTATTAGCTAAAAGGTATAGGTAGCAAGCGTGATTGAAAAATAGCTCTTAATTTAGCTAACTTCTTGAACTGTTGTGTCAAGTATATCTTGACACTCCTCTAATTTATCGTCGAGGTTCTCACTACCAGTAAATACTTTAGTAGTTACTGGAACGTTAGGCTCGACTTGGAGCCACACGGAATCACTAATAGATTCAGCTTGATTGGGTCTATAAACCAGTCGGCAGGCTCCTGATATTTCTACCTCATGACAGTAATTAGTCCGCTCACCCCGTTTAACAGTAAACACTGGCAAGGATGTCTGGTTCTTGTGATTGCTCTTTAAGGCTTGCTGATTAACGTGGATATAGGTAGCTTCCAGATGTTTGTCCTGATTCCATGTACCTTTTGGTCCCCTACGACCTTCGGTGACCAATGGCACACCATCATATAATGGAATCTGCCAAAACCGACCAACTTTTTTGGCTCCTTTGATGCGATCTTTACTTAATAGCATCCGCAGTCGCTGAGAGGATATACCCAGCAGAGATGCAGCTTGTGTTGTACCGACAATCATAATTAAAATACTATTGCGGAATAGTATTTTAATCCTATCTAACTGGGAAAGTCAAGCTAAAGTGGCGATTAGGGTGTAGGGAGTAGGGAGTAGGGAGTAGGGTGTAGGGTGTAGGGTGTAGGGTGTAGGGTGTAGGGTGTAGGGAGTAGGGAGTAGGGAATCGGGAATCGGGAACTAAAATTATCAGAATTGATTTAGGTACCTTATCTAGCGTTTTTCATAGCTATGAGGTACACATTATTTTTTCCATCTTGCTAGCATGCCTATTGCTAGCATGCCTATTGCCTCTTGCCTGCTCCCTGCTCCCTGCTCCCTGCTCCCTGCTCCCTAAAACCCATAAATTTGTACCTCACAAGTCGTAGAATTGCTATAGGTAACTTATATAAGGTCTTTGTGAATTTCTTGTTTAACTAGTTGAGCTAAGGTTTGGGCAGCTCCTGGTTTTCCGCGAACGCTCTTAAGATGCGATCGCATTTCGGACAAATTTTCTGGATGCTCTAGATAGTCTAGGGCAAGTTGGGCAACCTCAACCGGCTCAAGCTTCCCTACCAATTCTGGCACAATTTCTTTTTTTGCCCAAATATTCGGCCATGCAAACAGACGCTTTTGCCCTAGCACCAACCAATTAATCACTTTCGCGACGCTAGAGCCTACTCCTGGTAACTTGACCAATAGACCGGGTAAGCCATCCCAAGCCCGCATCGCATCTAATTGTTGCGTCGGCAACAGCACAATCATTGGTACGGCCAGAGACCCCAACTCAGCAGTATTCGCTCCCACTGTGGTTAAGCAAAGACAACATTGGGATAACAACTCATAGGCCGGAAAGGACTCCCAGAGTTCTACACACAAGCCACTGGGGGTTTTGAGGAATAGTTGCGGGGTTGTTGGCGTAGGGTGGCCTTTTGGGCAAGGTTGTTCCAGTAGGGTGGTCTTTTGGCCAACGTTAGCAGGTTGGAGATTATCAGAGTTTGAACCTGTAACATGTAACCCCTTAACCTGTAACCCTGGATTAATGACCGAGTCGTTATCAACTTTATATATAAGTTGTGCCTCTGACCATCCTGTCTTGTTAATGATGGGATTGTGATCTCGATTGGCAAATTTGGCTAATGTTTTGAGATCTATGGTAGGAGCAACGGGAATCACAAAGCGAGTTTGGGGTCTAGCCTTGTGGATCTGTTCAGCGATCGCTAAAGACAAAGGCACTCCCTGAGCTAGTTTGGCTGGTTTTGACCCTGGTAATAGTGCGATCACTTCAGTGGAATGTTCTTCGCTAAGGGTGGCCTTTTGGCCAAGATTATCTTCCGTTGAACCAGTAACCTGATAACCGGTAAGTGGTAACCCTCTAATCTCTGCCATTAAATCCCCTACTAAGGTGAATTTGTGGGCATAGTTCTTAGGCACTTGAGCGATAATATCGGGTTTCATCACTCCAAAGTGGTCAATCCAGCGGTACCAACGAGCATCCCACTCGGCATAGACCACACTGCGATACCCTAAGCGCTTACTAATCACTACTGGGAAAAATTGGTCTCCCCCTAGGAATAGAACAACCCCTTTTGGATGCCAGTCCCAGTTTTCAGCTGTTTTGCCCCACAACAAGAATGGTAAAAAATCCTCCGCTGCCTGAACCCGGTCTACTTCTGGATAGGATTTTGCGATCGCATATTCTTTGCCCGTGGCATGAGGGCAAGGAGATAGCACTACCGATATCCGGACTAATGAACGGTCATTCCCTAGAGTTTCCCGCAATGCCTTTACCACTGGTCGCACCCAGGTGGTCACCTCTCCTGGGCCATTGGACATAACTAAAATATCTGCTGCTGGCACTCTTCCCCACTCCTGATTTTGAATATGTGGCTTTACTCAAGGCAAAGATAACTAAATCAGGACTTACTGGGTAAGCCCTGAAAATCTTAAGTAATAATTAAGGAGGAACGATAAGTAATAGTTTTATGGATTGATAAATTCTACTTATATATACAACTAAGGTAAATTTTGTCAATGATTTTTATTGTTTAGTTTTTTTAATATAAGCGGATTTACCACTTCAGTGATTGTTAAGTAATATTACAAAAAACCGTAATTTTTATATCGAATTGTATCAGATAAGCGCTGGAACTCCCTGAAAGTATACGTTTTTTGATAGAAACTCTTTAGTTGGCAAAACAAAACTATCCCAACCAAGAGTGAGTGGTCACTGATAGAGACCTTTGATACCACATCTCTACATAAAATCTAAATACGATCGCTCACCATCAAAGGTGATCAGCCACTTACCGCCACTCAAGGTAAGGCACAGATAACGAATAATCAGGAAGGAGACCTAGCCGCATGTTCACTCACGTCAAGTCCACCATTAGACACATCACCCCGGAAGCCTTGAATGGGCGTCATTTGCTGAAGGTGGTCTATGTCGTGCTAGAACCGCAGTACCAAAGTGCATTATCAGCTGCTGTTCGCTCAATTAATCAAAATCAACCGGATATCGCTATTGAAATCAGCGGCTACCTCATTGAGGAACTCCGTGACCCAGAAAACTATGAAGACTTCCAACGGGATATCGCAGAAGCCAATATCTTTATCGCTTCACTAATCTTTATAGAAGACTTGGCCGAAAAGGTAGTAGCCGCTGTACAACCCCATCGCGATCGCTTGGATGCCGCAGTAGTATTTCCATCAATGCCCAAAGTGATGCGCCTGAATAAATTAGGTAGCTTCTCCATGGCGAATTTGGGGCAATCCAAGAGTGCGATCGCACAATTCATGCGTAAGCGCAAGAAAAAATCTGGGTCTTCTTTCCAAGACAGTATGCTCAAGCTGTTGCAGACCTTACCGAAAGTCCTGAAGTATATGCCCATGGACAAAGCTCAGGATGCTCGCAACTTCATGCTCAGTTTCCAGTATTGGCTGGGGGGGTCTTCTGATAACCTGGAAAACTTCCTGCTGATGCTAGCAGATAAGTATGTCTTTAAGCGCGAGAATAAAAACAGCGAAACCTCTGTCCAATTCAAAGACCCAGTGGTTTACCCAGATATGGGGGTTTGGCATCCTCTAGCCCCACAAATGTTTGAAGATGTCAAGGAATACCTGAACTGGTATAGTAGCCGTAAGGATATCTCAACAGACATAAAAGACCCCTTCGCTCCCTGTATTGGTTTAGTCCTGCAACGCACTCACCTAGTTACAGGGGATGATGCCCATTATGTAGCCATGGTGCAGGAACTCGAAGCCATGGGAGCAAGGGTGATTCCCATCTTTGCTGGTGGTCTGGATTTCTCTAAACCAGTAGATACCTATTTTTCTGAGGAACATGGCAAAACCGTAGTGCCCTTAGTGGATGCTGTGGTATCTCTAACCGGGTTTGCTCTAGTAGGAGGTCCAGCACGGCAAGACCATCCCAAAGCCATTGAATCCTTAAAACGCCTCAATCGCCCCTATATGGTTACACTTCCCTTAGTCTTCCAAACTACGGAAGAGTGGGAAGAGAGTGAATTGGGACTGCACCCGATTCAAGTAGCATTGCAAATTGCCATTCCAGAGCTGGATGGTGCCATTGAACCAATTATCCTATCCGGACGGGATGGCGCAACTGGAAAATCCATTGCGTTACAGGACCGGATTGAATCAGTAGCCCGACGGGTAATGAAGTGGGCGAATTTGCGCCGTAAGCCCAAGCTTGATAAGAAAATTGCCATCACAGTCTTTAGCTTTCCTCCAGATAAAGGCAATGTTGGGTCAGCAGCCTATCTTGATGTATTTGGTTCCATCTATAAAGTGATGGAAGCCCTTAAACACAATGGTTATGATGTCCAAGACTTGCCGGAATCTGCTGAGACACTGATGCAAGAGGTGATCCATGATGCCCAAGCTCAGTACGCTAGTCCAGAATTGAATATTGCTCACCGGATGTCGGTGATGGAGTATGAACGGTTTACTCCCTACTCCACTCGCTTAGAGGAAAACTGGGGACCACCACCAGGACATCTGAATAGTGATGGACAAAACTTGTTAATCTACGGCAAGCACTTCGGGAAGGTATTCATTGGAGTACAACCTACCTTTGGGTATGAAGGAGACCCAATGCTACTGTTGTTCTCCCGTTCTGCAAGTCCTCACCATGGCTTTGCTGCTTATTACACCTATTTAGAACAAATCTGGCAAGCGGATGCGGTGCTGCACTTCGGCACCCACGGGTCTCTAGAATTTATGCCAGGGAAACAGATGGGGATGTCTGGAGACTGTTATCCAGATAATTTAATTGGTTCTATTCCTAATCTGTATTACTATGCTGCCAATAATCCTAGTGAAGCAACCATTGCTAAGCGCCGCAGCTACGCTGAAACCATATCCTATCTCACTCCACCGGCAGAAAATGCTGGATTATATAAAGGGTTAAAGGAACTCAGTGAGTTAATTGGGTCTTATCAAACTCTCAAAGATACTGGGCGCGGTGTTCCGATTGTTAACACCATTATGGATAAGTGCCGCTTGGTGAATCTTGACCAAGATATTGCGTTGCCCGACCAAGATGCTAAGGAGCTGAGTGCCGAAGAACGGGATACTTTGGTCGGTCAGGTGTACCGCCGCTTGATGGAAATTGAATCAAGGTTGTTACCCTGTGGGTTGCATGTGATTGGTAAGCCACCAACTGCAGAAGAAGCGATCGCAACTCTAGTCAATATTGCTAACTTAGACCGTAGCGAAGACGAAATCATCGGTTTACCCCGGATTATTGCTAACAGTATTGAGCGAGAGATTGATGAAATTTACAGCAACAATGACCAAGGCATCTTAGCTGATGTGGAGTTGTTGCAAGACATCACCCAAGCTACCCGTGCTGCTGTTAGTGCTATGGTTCAAGCTCAAATCGACAGCGATGGACGGGTCTCTAAAGTCTCTAAACTCAACTTCCTCAACCTCGGTAAAAAAGAACCTTGGATAGAAGCCTTGCACAATCTAGGATATACCAAAGTAGATTCCGAGGCGATCAAGCCTCTGTTTGACTATCTGGAATTCTGTTTACAGCAGATAGTAGCAGACAACGAATTAGGAGCAATGCTCCAAGCCTTAGATGGGGAATATGTGCTGCCCGGTCCTGGTGGTGACCCGATCCGAAATCCCGATGTGCTACCGACCGGTAAGAATATTCACGCCCTCGACCCCCAATCTATTCCCACCCTAGCAGCGGTGAAATCGGCCAAAATTGTAGTAGACCGACTGTTAGCACGGCAAAAGCGAGATAATGATGGGGCTTGGCCAGAAACCATTGCGTGTGTGCTATGGGGTACCGATAATATTAAAACCTACGGGGAATCCCTAGCCCAAATTCTGTGGATGGTCGGGGTTAAGCCAGTGCCCGATGCCTTGGGACGGGTGAATAAATTAGAACTAATTCCCTTAGAAGAGTTAGGTCGTCCTCGGATTGATGTGGTAGTAAACTGTTCCGGTGTCTTCCGGGATTTGTTCATCAATCAGATGAATTTACTAGACCAAGGGGTGAAAATGGCCGCAGAAGCCGATGAACCCCTGGAAATGAACTTTGTGCGGAAACACAGTTTGCAACAAGCTCAAGAGATGGGGATTAATCTACGGCAAGCTGCGACTCGGGTGTTCTCCAATGCGTCTGGTTCCTATGCGTCCAATGTTAATTTAGCTGTAGAAAACAGCACCTGGGAAGAAGAATCCGAGTTACAGAATATGTATCTCAGTCGCAAATCCTTTGCCTTCTCTTCTGATAGCCCAGGCACCATGGAACAGAGTCAGAAGATTTTTGAGTCCGCCTTAAAAACCGCTGATGTTACCTTCCAGAATCTTGATTCATCGGAAATTAGCCTGACTGATGTTTCTCATTACTTTGACTCTGACCCCACTAAGGTAGTAGCAAACTTGCGCAACGATGGTAAGAAACCAACCGCTTACATAGCTGATACTACTACTGCTAATGCTCAGGTTCGCACCCTATCAGAAACCGTCCGTTTAGATGCCCGGACTAAGTTACTTAATCCCAAGTGGTACGAAGGGATGTTGAATCATGGCTATGAAGGGGTCCGTGAACTTTCCAAACGCTTAGTCAATACTATGGGTTGGAGTGCAACCGCTGATGCAGTAGATAACTGGGTTTATGAAGATGTCAATACTACCTTTATCCAGGATGAAGAAATGCGTCAGCGGTTAATGAATTTGAATCCCAATTCCTTCCGTAAAGTAGTCTCTACCTTATTAGAAGTTAATGGCCGTGGCTATTGGGAAACCAGTGAGAGTAATTTACAGCTATTGCGCGAATTGTATCAGGAGGTTGAAGATAAGATTGAAGGAATAGATTAGGATTCTTTTCGTAAGCTATCAGCTATCAGCTATCAGCTTAAGCGCACCCTAACCGAACAGGTTTTGAATAAAATAAGCTGACTGCTGACTGCTGACTGCTGTCAGCTTTCCATTTTCTTTAAAATACCTCCCCAAAAAAAAATGTCTAAAAACCCTTGACAACTATTACTATAATCATTATGATTATAGTATACAAGCCACAAGCAAAAGGTGAACCTTATGGATTCAGAATTTCGTCCAAACCCAGAGACTAACCCCGAGGATATAACTCCTAGTAATAATCCTCAAGAATCGTTTCCTAAAAAATACCCGGTTCAGCATATTTTGAGGGGCTCCCGCAAGGCAATAATCAACACCATGCATTCCCTCTATGCAGTGGGTTATGCGGAAATCTCCGAGTGGACTCCTCTACAACCGACTGGGCTTCCTGGGGAATTTATTACCATGATGACCAAATACCTAAGTCTGGGTTAAGCTATTAAGTTGCTGGGGGGCTTTGCCCCCTGGCCAAACCATCAGGGCTGCTCCCATGGGAGCATGTCTGGTATGGTGCGAAATCTGAATCTCATAAGGTTTTCCTAGCCGTGGATAGTATTTCTGCGGCTATTTTTTTTGTTAGGGAGTAGGGAATCGGGAATCGGGAATCGGGTTTATCTGACTTTTGCTGTTTAATCCGCTGGGTGGAATGGGCATGTTGGTAGAACGGGCATGTTGGTAGAACGGGCATCTTGCCAGTTTCATGCTTATTTTCGAGGGGGCAGGATGCCCACTATACTCCTATTCATTACAAGACTGATGTAACGCCGAATTTAAATAGCTTCGTCCTACTTGCAAACCTAAGAATTTTTTGTATTGGGGCAAAAAAAGACCTGACCACTGGACTTAGGGACAGTAATAAACTAAGGGATTACCTTTCCCAAGTAATAACAGGACTTATACAAGCACATTATGTGAGCATATAAAGTCACTGAAAATCTCTATGTTACATTTATCCCTAGTTAGCAACTATGAAGCTGAAGCAGATACTTAATCAAATCAAAGTCTCTATGTCTTGGTCAAGGAAAGTTTCTCACCAAGATGTTCAGGAAATAGCTTTAAAGCTTTATAATAATCGTCAAGTAACCGAAAAAACAGGGAATGCTGAACAAGACTGGCTTAAAGCTGAAAAAATAGCTAATAATCCTTTGATATTACTATTGTTTAAG
This sequence comes from Moorena sp. SS36440bin_2, assembly GCA_011524395.1. GTDB lineage: Bacteria > Cyanobacteriota > Cyanobacteriia > Cyanobacteriales > Coleofasciculaceae > Moorena. The sequence goes on along the minus strand of WTKN01000251.1, from coordinate 3,953 downwards.
TGCAATCAACCACTTATCAAAACCGAAAAAAATTTTTTGGAACCAGTTTTAGATTACCTCAATAGGTTAGCACTGCTAGAAATTTTAGAACTACTCGGTAATATATCTCTACTTGTTGGTGTAATTGTCTTTATCGCTGGTGAAGAGGATAGACGAAATAGTGAGATTTATCAAGCATGGCAGGTAATTACAGCAGCTCACAACCAAGCTGGAAGTGGCGGTAGAATACAAGCTCTGGAATTCCTAAACTCAGAACCTAGGCGTATTCCCTGGTTTTGGTTAACTTGGGATAGAGAAAGTTTAAGAGGTTTAGAGGCTCCAAAAGCTTATTTAAGAAAAGTTGAACTATCTGATGCTCACCTAGCTAATGCTAATTTACAGGAAGCTGATTTACAGGGAGCTAATTTACAGGAAGCTGATTTACAGGGAGCTAATTTACAGGACGCTAATTTACGGGACGCTAATTTACAGAGAGCTAGGTTACCGGAAGCTAATTTGCAGGGAGCTGATTTACAGGACGCTAATTTACAGAGAGCTAGGTTACCGGAAGCTAATTTGCAGGGAGCTAATTTGCAGGGAGCTGATTTACAGGACGCTTTTTTAGGAACAGGTTATTTAGCCGCATTTTTCCAGGAAGCTAATTTACAGAAAGCTAATTTACAGAAAGCTAATTTACAAAGAACTTATTTAGATGGAGTTAATTTACAGGAAGCTGATTTAGAGGGAGCTAATTTACAGGAAGCTAGCTTACCGGGAGCTGATTTGCAGGGAGCTGATTTACAGGGAGTTAATTTGCAGGAAGGTAATTTAAAGTACGCTAATTTACGGGAAGCTAATTTACAGGGAGCTATTTTACTGGCAGCTAATTTACAGAAAGCTGATTTACAGAAAGCTAATTTACAGGAAGCTATTTTACAGGAAGCTATTTTACAGGAAGCTATTTTTAAAAACGCACTTTATTCAGACGAAACCACATTGGCAGCTGTGTGTAAAAAAAATAACATGAGCTATCCTTGCCCCACCATCTTTCCTAAAGACTTTGACCCTAAAGCTGCAGGAATGAAACTCATAAAAGATCTAAAAGATATACCTACCCAAGGCAACTATTGGATAGAGAGGTACAAGCCACCTTCCCATTGGAGTCTATGAGGTAGGCACCTGGGGGTTTTTCTGAGGTGCTGTCCAGCTTGCTTCGGATTATTTCAATCGGAAGTCAAGACCAAGAGGGAGTTGGGAGATAGGGAGAGCTGACCAAGTCCGATAAGATGCGATCGCCTTTGGCGGGGCTTAGGCCTTTGGCGCGGCTTAGCCGTTCGCCTCTTGGAATGCGGCTTGGAATTTGGGCAGGGCACGGGAAATCATCTCTTCGCTAGCAGTCAGGGAGATGCGGAAATAACCTGGTATTTCCTGTGGGGTTCCAGGTAATACAAAAACCCCGTGACTGGCCAGTAACTCGGCAAAAGCACAGTCATCTTGCCAAGGGGAGCGCACCAATAGGAAGAATGTTGCATCAGGGGTGCGGAGCTTGTAACCGATGTCCCGCAGTGCTTTGACCATCCAATCTCGCTTTTTTTGTAAATGCTCGATATTCAGGTTTAGTTGCTCCAGGTCCCCTAGGGCATACTGCATTAACACACTAGGATAACACCAACCAAAAGCACTTTGTTGTAAGACGCCAATCACTCGCCTAATTTCTTGCCGATTGGGCATAGTGGATGGTAAAGCAATATACCCTATGCGTTGACCAGGAGCCATGAAGGTCTTGCTGTAACCATAGACCAAGAAAGAAAATGGGTAAAACTGGGTAGGGCTAGGACAAGGCTGGTGGTCAAAGACAATCCGGCTGAAGGTTTCATCAGAAATTAGGTAAATGGGCTTACCATAACCTCTAGAGGCATCGGTGAGTATAGCAGCCAAACCTTCAAGGGTTGTTGCTGAGAAAATCTTACCTGTGGGATTGTGGGGTGAATTGATGATTATTGCCCGAGTGCGTTCTGTAATCGCAGATGCGATAGCATCGAGGTCCATATCAAAGGTATTTGTATCCACAGGCACACCCACCGGCACTGCACCAGTAAGATGAACCATACGCCGATAACCTAACCAGGGTGGAGTCAGAAGAATTACCTCATCTCCATCCCCAGCCAGGATGTGCAGACAAATTGCTAGACCAACTACTGTACCATTGGTCATAAAAATATCTTCCGGCAATATGGAAATTCCCCGTTTATCGTCAAGAGCAGCGGATACAGCCTGCCGTGATTCGGGAATATTTCCCTTGTAGCCATACCAACCTGTATTTTGCGGTATACTCCAACGCTGTAAGGCTTCTACAAAACCTGGTAGTGGCATTTCATGGGAATCACCCAAGGTAAAATCAAGACTTTCCGGCTCAGTGCGGCGACTCATATAGGTCGCTTCGGCATAAAATTTGCTGATGGGGGTTTGGTACTCTAATCCCTTTAGTACACGTGGGGAGATAAAGTGAGTATTGCCTTCAGTGGTTGGATCTGACATAACCGCAGCCTCTGTTAGTTTAATGAGTCACTTAGTATTTTTTTCGGCCTGTGAATTAGCAAAAGCAATTCGCGATCGCAGTGTTTCATCGGTGGAAGTGTTAGACGCTCATCTTGAGCATATTGCTCTGCACAATTCTAAACTAAACGCCATTATTACCTTAGATGTAGAAAATGCCTATCAACGAGCCAAAGAAGCTGACGAGGCTTTAGCACGAGGGGAAATTTGGGGTAGGTTACATGGAGTACCGGTAACCATCAAGGACAGCTTAGAAACTAAGGGATTACAGACTACTAGTAGCTACGAACCTTTAGCTAATTATGTCCCAACTCAAGACGCTACCGTTGTGGCTAGACTCCGTGCAGCGGGAGCAATTCTTCTGGGAAAGACCAATACACCAAAACTGACAGGAGATTTTCAAACCAATAGTCCCCTGTTTGGGAGAACAAATAATCCCTGGAATCTGGACTATACCAGCGGTGGTAGTACTGGGGGTGGTGCAGCCGCCGTTGCTGCTGGGTTATCCCCTTTGGAACTAGGTAGTGACCTTGGGGGTTCTATCCGTGTTCCTGGGCATTTTTGTGGTGTATTTGGCCTGAAGCCTACGGAGCATCGTGTTTCAACCTTTGGACATATTCCAGAGCTACCAGGAAAATCACAAACCATCCGGCATTTACAAACCATAGGACCTCTCGCTCGGTCTGTCGAAGACTTGCGGTTGTGTCTATCCTTAATTCAAGGACTCGATCCGCAACAAAATTGGTTATTTCCTATACCGACAGAGCAGTTTAAACTAGAGAATTTACGGGCATACCGCTACGCTTGGACAACAGGTTTTGGTGATATTCCAGCATCAACAGAAACCAAGAGATGCTTAGAGAAACTGGCATTATCTCTAGAAAATTTAGGCTGTTGTATTGAGCAACATAACCCACCGAATTTAGACATTACTGTAGCAAGGGAAACCTATAGCGAGATTCTCAGATTTGAATTTGGTCAATCCCAGGTAAATCAACAACATTATGAACATGCTCTTTATAAACGCCATCGTATAATTACTGATCTAGAAAGCTTCTTATCTGATTGGGATGTTTGGTTGTGTCCTGTAGTTCCCATACCAGCATTTACCCATCGCCGATCAGGGGAACCAATTGAAATAGATGGTAAGCAGTTTCCTTATCTGAAAGCTATTGGTGCTTACACCACACTTTTTAACTTAGCTGGTAACCCGGTCATAGTCCTACCCCTTAGCCAGTCCCAGCAAGGCTTACCCATTGGTGTGCAACTGGTCGGAAGACGGGGCAGTGATATGAGACTGATCGCAATTGCTGAGACATTGACCCAAATCACCGGAGAGTTTCAACCTCCACCGGGATATTAACGGGATTGATACCGAGTTGCATTCAAAGATAGGGAGATGGGGAGATGGGGAGATG